>CALCOW010000125.1 GCA_937899935.1 uncultured Phycisphaerae bacterium | reverse complement strand
TTCTCTCGACGGCGCACTGGTGGCTCAGAACTCTTCCTCTGACACCACCCTCATGATGGTTCTAGGAGAAATGCCATCCTTCACGTACTTCAGTGGATGGATCACAGGAGCAGCGAGTTCAGGCACCGAATCAACTTGCCTGCATCACCCTTCAGGTGATTACATGCGGATCTCATTCGGTAGCAAATCAACATCACCAAACTGTGGTGGTTCAAGCACCTACTTCTTCCGAATGAACTGGACTGATGGCGTGACCGAAGGCGGCTCATCGGGAAGTGGCGTTTGGCGTAACAGTGACCAACGCCTCCATGGAACGCTGACTTGTGGTGGGTCTGCATGTTCTGGTTCCAGCCCAAATGGAAACGGGCAAGATGACTCCTACGGCCGCTTTGACAGATTTTATGCAAATGTAACAAGCACCATGGCTGCTGGAAGCGATGACGCCTACGAAGGAAATGACAGCTGCGCAGAAGCAGCGGATCTTGGCTCTGGAACCACCGCAAACCTCGTTGCCAAAGCAAACGACAGTGACTGGTATCGCCTTGAAGCAGAGCCTGGAACTACGGTCAGTGTTCGTGTCGACTTTAGAGATAGCTATGGAGACATTGATGCGGCAGTCTACGATGGATGTGATGGCTCACTCATCGACACTGGCAACAGCAACAGCAATGATGAATTGCTTGTCTGGGCCAATAACACAGGCTCCACGCAGGAATACTACTTGCATGTCTACTTAGACAATGACCATCGAAACGAATACGACCTAATCGTTTCGGGAAGCACGGTGCCCATCTGTGGTAATGGCGTTGTTGAAGGTGATGAAGCATGCGATGATGGCAACAGTTCCTCCGGCGACGGCTGCGACGGCTGTGAGATCGAGGTTGAATGCATTGGTGACTGTGCCTTCCCATATGACGGAGAGGTGGACGTCTCTGACTTCAGCACCCTGCTGATTCAGTTTGGCGGATCAGGCACTTGTGACCTTGATAACGATGGCACTGTTGGTGTCAGTGACTTCTCAATCTTCCTGGTGCAGTACGGCCCCTGTCCGTAAGCGTTTCACCTCAGCGCTCGGTTCCCCTTTGGAAAGCCTTGGATCGTGCGGTGCGCTTGTAAAGCCACCACGCGATAAGGCATCCCATGGCGACCACGCCGAGCGTGACGAGCACAATACCTCCGTCTTCACCGAGTGCCCATCCTGACTGATCGGCCGCGCGCCCAACTGACATCCCTGCCAGCACGGCCAAGGGGCCGATGGCATATCCTGATCCGATGAGTGCCTCATGCACGCCACCAGCATCAACTTCTGCATGACCAACGCTCATTGCATAGTAGAGCGCTGCAAAGTAGACCATTCCCATACCAAGCCCAAAAACCGTCAGGCCTATGATTGAAGCAGCGAGTGTGGGTATCAGGACCACGACTGCAAAACCACCTGCCAGTGCGGCACCGGCAACAAAAAGCGTCCACCAACGTCCATGCCATATTGGGAGGCGCCACATACAGATCATGGCCGTCACTCGACCACCCATCCACAATCCAACCAGAGCCGTTTCCCAGCTGATACCTAAGTTCAGCCGATCGAGCAAAAATGGAAGCAATGGCGATAGAGCTGCGAGCAAGACATAGCTCAGAGGAAGCAGAACGCGCGCCACCACTAACATCGAGCGATACTCTGACCCAACCGCAACGGCGGCCTCATGCTGGTCATGACTTCCCGGTGATTTTCTAAAAAACGCCAGTGGCACGAGTGCCATCAAACTCATAGGTCCGAATAGGACGATCGGAGCCGCGTTCCCAAGCTCACCCCATGATCCTCGAAAGGCCTCCATGATGGGCCCCATTGAAAACAGAGAGACCATGGTCGCGGTGGTCCATGTCGTATTCCACCAACCAATCGCGCGGCGCATCTGTTGGCCATGGCGACCAGCAGAAACATAACTTTCGACCACCGGCCAGAGCCAAGCATTGAGGACACTTGTTGGCAATGCCACCAACCAGATGACCCATGGCGAGGTCAGCCAGAGAGGCGTAAGGCAAACAAGAGCCTGCCCCAAAAGAATGCAGACTAGAAAGCCCCGTGGACTGAGCCACTTCTTGAGCAATACGAGGGCCGTACTCGCACTCATCGCTGCGAAGACATAAACGATGCCAATGGCCAAAAAGAGAACTAGGACATCAGCCTCTTGGTACCCATAGGCATCGCGAGCGATAAAAGGAATACCACTCCAAAGCATGCCGGTACAAACTGACAGTAAGAGGGAGAGCAGAAGAATAGCCCACATTTTGGTGGGGGCAACGCTCGACGCTAGTGATGAACATTTTGAGGATTGGCGAACCATGAGGTTGTGGATTTCCCAAGGAAACACTTATCGCAATTAGCTAAGACTCCGGTGCACGCAAGGCTACCATGCCATAATTGCAATCATGTCCCCGTAGCTCAATTGGATAGAGCGCTGGCCTCCGAAGCCAGAGGTTACAGGTTCGACTCCTGTCGGGGACGCTTGCAAAGACCCCCATCCATACTTAGTCCAGCGAGGAATGAGCGGCCATCATGTAGTTAGGCGCTTCTTTTGTAATCACGATGTCATGCGGATGAGATTCAACCAATCCAGCGCCACTGACGCGGACAAACTGTGCCCGTTCTCTCAGCATATCCAGGGTGTCGCATCCGCAGTACCCCATGGCCGCTCGCACCCCACCAACCATTTGGTAGACCGTCTCCGAAAGTGGGCCTCGATATGGAACCTGACCCTCAACGCCCTCAGGCACATACTTACTTGTATCACTTACTTTGCCTTGGCTGTACCGATCACTCGAACCCGCCCCCATGGCACCAAGGCTGCCCATCCCGCGATAGGATTTAAACCTTCGACCGCGATGCAAAACAAGCTCTCCGGGACTCTCTTCGACACCCGCAAACATCGATCCAATCATCACACTGGAGGCACCGGCCGCCAACGCTTTGGCAATGTCGCCACTTTGTCGGACACCACCATCGGCAATGATTGGTACGTCCTCACCCGCCGCCTTTCGAGCGTTGGAGACAGCCGATAGCTGAGGAACGCCGACACCACTGACCACCCGCGTCGTGCAAATGGAACCTGGACCAATACCCACCTTGACGGCATCGGCACCGGCCTCGATCAAATCTCCGGCGCCACCCTCCGTTGCCACATTGCCCGCAATGAGGTCAATACTGTGTGTTTTACGAATATCCTTTAGCGTGTCAATGACATTCTCAGAATGACCATGCGCTGTATCAACGACCACAACATCAACTCCAGCCGCGAGCAGCGCATCGACCCGCTCAAGATCAAAGACGCCAACGGCGGCACCAACACGCAAACACCCCCGTGTATCGCGACAGGCCAGAGGATGTCTTCGCAGGTTCTCAATATCTCGCATGGTGATTAGGCCAGCCAAGGATCCATCGGCATTCATCAACAGCAATTTCTCAACCCGTGCTCGAGTTAAGGTGCCCTCAGCTTCCTCAAGGCTTGTTTCAGGTGGTGCGGTGATGAGTGGATCAGCAGTCATAGCATCGCCGACTCTGGCCTGAGTTGACTCCAGGAACTTAATGTCGCGTCGTGTCAGAATGCCGACAATTTTTCCATCACGCTGTCCATTGGCGGTGACTGGGAATCCCGATACATTCT
>CALCOW010000124.1 GCA_937899935.1 uncultured Phycisphaerae bacterium | reverse complement strand
AGCACCCGCCATAAAGCCAACCTGCTTCGTGCGATTCATCTATAGAATCTCCTCATTAATCAGACCCACAAACCACCTCCCCGGTGTGCAGGTCCTCACATCCACCCGCCCGACACATTCCCTGCCAACGCGGCAGTGTGCGGACGCGATTGTTCGCTATCGGCCATCCTGGCCCTGATTGTTGAAGGCAGGATGATACTGATTTCCCTCCACGGGTAAACCAAACCTGGTCAAATAACGACAATTGTCCACCTTCGACGACCGGGGTCCTGGAAAGCAAGGCTCATAAGTGCCTGTATATGGCGGCCTTATGTCAACCATTCGAGTTTGGTGCAGAAAAAAAAGGCTTTGGAAAACTCAGAGCGGACCATAACCCCCTTTTTGCTGCCAAAAAGCCCAAAATGGCCGTCTGATCCGCTTCGAGGCCCTGTTTATCGGAAGAGTAGGCAAAAGAGATATTTATCTGGTCACGCGCTTCAACGACCACGCTTTGTCCGATAAGCCCAGCGACCATATCTATATATTGCGCTGACTCTTCTCAGAAAACCCGGTCGTTGAGATGGATCACCGAAAACGGTTGTCATTCGCCATCGCCAATAGGGCCCACCAACCTGCCAGCGAATTCGAAAACCCAGTAGGAGAAGCTCCCAAAGACCACCAAGCGCATCAATTACATATCGCACCGTCTTCGTCCTCTACAATCAGGCACCGATCACAGACAAGCTGAAGGCTTGAAAGTCCAAATCGACTGATCTTAACATACAGGGTCTTGGCAAAACTCGGCCCCTTTTCAAGCATATCGAGTTTCTTCACATGTCTTATCACACGACTGTCCACAATGTTTACAAGAAAGCCGCCGAGGCACCCCAGGCTTCACTGTGCTGCGTACCGCAGTCTCCACTGTATCTCCCTGAACTGACGGTCCCTGAGATTATGCATGCTATGAACTATGGATGTGGATCGACGGTACACCCCGACGACATGTCTCCTGGGCAGCGTGCTCTGTATGTTGGAGTTGGGGGAGGCTTAGAAGCGCTACAGCTGGCTTATTTCACCCGCACACCGGGCGGCGTGATTGCGGTGGATCCAGTCAAGGAAATGCGAGACGTCGCCAAAGAGAATCTCGAAGAAGCCGCTCGCTTGAATCCCTGGTTTGATCCCAGCTTTGTCACGATCTGTGATGGTGATGCGCTCGAACTTCCCGTGCCAGATGACTCGGTTGACTTTGCTGCACAAAACTGTCTTTTCAATATCTTCACCACCGCCGAAGATGGCAATGATCTTGCTCAAGCCCTTGCTGAGATGCACCGAGTATTACGGCCAGCAGGACGGCTAGCGATGTCAGACCCTGTCGCTCCGCAGCCATTACCTGTGGAATTGCGACAAGATGCAGGGCTTCGAGCGGCATGCCTCTCAGGCTGCCCGACGCTTGAACACTACCTCTCAGAAATAACCGCCGTCGGTTTTGGAACGATCATGATTCGAAGCCGCCGTCCCTATCGACTGCTCGACCACAAGAGATATCCTGTGGATCAAGATATTCTTCTCGAGTCGGTTGAGGTTACCGCTATCAAAACTCCGATGCCTTCCGATGGCGCCTGTATCTTCACCGGTCGGATGGCTATCTACAGTGGCTCTGATGAGACCTTTGATGATGGTCAGGGGCACATTCTGCCAGCTGGTATGCCGATGCCCGTCTGCGACAAAACAGCCACCGCACTTGAGTTACTTGAAAGACCAGATCTCAAAGTGACACCCTCGACTTGGCATGATTCTGGTGGAGGATGCTGTTAGGCATGACCACTCTTCGATGGCTGGTGTCGCATTACCAATTTTTGATCATGACCATTTCGAGACGACCCTCGAAAGATGTTTTCATCAAGAATTAATCGCATCGGCGAGCCCAACGACTCTTCAAATTAACATTGGTGCGGTTTGCAATCTGGCATGCCGACATTGCCATGTTGAGTCGTCCCCGGCACGGACCGCGGAAAATGAAAACATGACCCAAGAAACTGCCCAGCTTGTAGTTGATTGGGTCGCAAAGCAGTCCTGGCTGAAGATAGTCGATATTACGGGCGGCAGCCCTGAAATGAATCCCCATTTCCCTTGGATGGTCGAGCACTTCAGCGCCATGGGTCTGCAAGTGATTGATCGATGCAATCCAACCATCATTGGATGGACCAACCCAAAGAATGGTCAGGTGTTCGATTGGGTGAAGTCATTTCTTGCTAAACACCGAGTCCAGGTGGTTGCTTCGATGCCCTGTTATGAGGCGACTAACGTGAACAAACAGCGCGGTCGCGGTGCATTTGATGCTTCCATTCAAGGACTCCGAGCTCTTTGTGACGTGGGTTATGGAAGTGATCCAGATCTCATACTGAATCTTGTTTTTAACCCCGTGGGACCCCAGCTTCCTCCAGAACAAAGTGAGCTGCAAGAAGAATATCGCAAGCAGTTGCACCAGAC
>CALCOW010000123.1 GCA_937899935.1 uncultured Phycisphaerae bacterium | reverse complement strand
CGCCAGCCAAGTCCAATCCATCTACGGTTCTTTCCCAAACAGACTCCTGCATACCGTGCACAAACACGACCAAAGGCATTTTCTCTTCGAGCAGTGAACCAATTGCAGCTGAAACCAACTGCTCTCCGCGAAAGCGCATATCGAATGAGATTTCTCCACCTTCACTGAGTCGACTTCCCACTGCTGGAAAGAGTTGATCGGCAGGTATCACCGTAGCTCGATCTGGACCGACAATGACAGCGACCTCACTTGTTTTCAAAGCTCGACCGATCTCAGTCAAATCAAGATAGGGCAAACGCCGCAAGCGATCACTTGCAGCCGTCAATTCATCGCCAAGTCGCTCGAACCTTCCACGTTCACTTAATAAACCTGATCGCAGTGATTGAACAACTTGTGCATCGACCACAAGCTCATCGATGACTCGAATCGCCGCAAAGAGTTTGAGCGCCGCATCCTGTGCAGCTGCTGCCATGATGCTGCGTGCCATTTCGTAGTCTGGAATTGGCTGATCAACACCCGTTGATTGTGCATCAGCAATGGGACTCAAAATTTCAGAAGACTTTTCTACCAGTAAGGCTAAATTTCGACGAATCTCATCAACCCTGGCCACCGCTGCCGGCGAGCCCGTGGCATTGCCTAACAAAGAGGTGAGGCGCAAAGACTCACTTTCAGCAAAAGAAAGGAATGTTTCATAGACACGAAATGCGTCGGCAATTGCTGAATTGTATGCATCGATGTCTGCTTGATAACGCCTCTGTATCTCAAGCATCAACAAATCATATTGTGGCAAGGTACGAGGATCGGTCAGGTCGACATTGACAATCTTTATATGATCGCTGGCTTCCTCATATCGCTGTAAGACCTCAGTAATCTGACGCTGCATTGCGGGATCTGCAGTCGCACCCAAGGTTGCCAGAGCGACGGTCCACTCACCTTCAAGTTGGTCAAGCAATAGAGCAGTTCGTGGGCTTAGTGAATACGCTCGGGTCTTGGTTGCATCAACTCTCAGACGCAACATATCTTGCGTGGTAAAAATGTTCACCACAATCGCAATCACCAGCAACGCTGCAAAAAAGATGCATAACTGCAACCAGTTGACCGCCATCATTCGGCTACGATCATGAGGTTTTTGTGGCTGACTCATCGCCATCGACGCAACTCCATGGCCTGTATCGCCGCAATCAACATGACAACGATGAGGGTGACAAAGAAAACCACATTGGACGAATCGACCAGTCCGACAATAAAGTCTTGGGCACGTGGGTCCGGATCAGCTGCAAAAACTCCATTGGACCATGGCGAAGGCAGGTAAGCGGGAATCGCTTTTGTACCCAAGCGGTAGGCCAACCAGAAGAAGACGGCCACCAAAAATGCAACTGGTTGGCTTGGGGTTAAACAGGACGTTAACAAACCCGTTGATAAGAAAGCTGCTCCAATTAAGACAAGTCCAACATAACCACTGATCACCGCTCCGTAATCGGGCCTGCCATAGACCTCTAGCAAAATGACATAGAGAATGGTCGGAATGAGCAGTGCGATAAGGAAGCCTACCGCCCCCAAAAATTTTCCCACAATGATTTGCCCAGATGAAACGGGCAATGTCATAAGAACCTCATACGTGCCGCCCCGAAGTTCTTCACTGACTAAGCGCATGCTGATCGCTGGACAAACAAACATCAACACCCATGTCGCAAATTGAAATACATTTCGCAGCGAACTGACTTGACCAGGAATGAACACCTGCGAGATAAATACAACACTACAAACCAGAAGAAACAGCGCTGCAATGATGTAGGCACCAGGGCTCAAAAAGAACGCTCGTAGCTCTCGGCTTGAAATCGCAAGAGTACCGCTCATCGAATACCCTCACTGACTACCATTTCATCGTTCGGTGTTGCTGTTGTTTGTACGAACAGTTGTTCCAACGAGGGCGCCATGAGACGTAGTTCACGGACAGCACCACCACCTTGCACAATACACTTGCCCAAAGATTCGCGTAAATCAGGCGCGCCGTGCTTGGCTTCCACCGTCAATCGACGCCAACGATCATCCAGAGCCACCCCATCTACCGCATTGACACCCGGAACAGCTAAAAGAGCTTGGGCGGCTGAAGCCAAGGTAGTTTCGACAACATAACGCCTGGTTTTGCTCGCCGCCTCACGCAGTTCTGTGAGTGTTCCATCGGCCCGTACACTCCCCTGA
>CALCOW010000122.1 GCA_937899935.1 uncultured Phycisphaerae bacterium | reverse complement strand
AGGCATATAGCAACCATGAGCGTGGCTCCCATGCTTGACACAAGCATCACTTTCTTACGACTCTTCACGAGATCTGAAATCCATCCAGCAAAAGGTGCAGAGATTGCCATCCCAACCCAAAACCAAGAGTTGAGCCCTGCTGCATCTTCAAGTGTGAGTCCATAGGAGCGCTGGAAAGGAATGTTCCATATTCCACCGAACGCCAGTAGGGTGCCACTCATTCCGCAATAGTAGACACTGCCTAACCAGACCTGGCGGTTTTTACACAGCGCCCATATTTTCTGCGGAACACGTCTTACAGGAACTCGTGCACCGCCACCAACACCTTGCCCCGGTGGTCTGCCTCGAATGACTGCAAACAAAAGAACGGCGATAACAAGCCCTGCGATGCTTAGGGTTTGCATGATTCCGCGCCATCCATAGTTACTGAGCAGGTCAGGAAATATGATGTTACCTGTCCACGAGCCTGCACCTTCTGCAAAATCTGCAAGCCCCATTGCGAGGGCAAAGATACCTGGCACCAACCATCTTCTTGCCAATAATGCAGCGCCCACAAATGCTCCGGATGAAGCAATACCCATCATTAACCGCGCACCGACCGCTACACCAAATGAATCAGCAATACTAAAGATGTAAGCGCTGATCGCCAGTAGCAGTGCCCCAGTTCCTAAAACGATTCTTGGATTGAATCGATCGAGCATGATGCCGATCGGTATCTGCATCAGGGCATAGCTGAATAAAAATGAACCCGACACAATCGCTAACTGAATCGAATCTATTTCAAGCGTTATGCCAACCTGTTTCTGCAACACCCCAAAGGTGTTGGATATAGAAAACTGGTACACCACGAAAACAGCAGCGAAAAGCCAGATAATCCAGGCGTGAAACTGAGAGACATGGGGCTTACGAAGATCTTGAGGCGGATTATGCATAGGACGGCTTCTGGAAGATTGTCGCCTTTTCGGATGGATCTTGAAAGGGCCTAATCACCCTATAATTAAAACCGATGAAACTTCCCTTGCTAGATCATGCGAATAATCAAGCCGGTTTGGCTGAGGATCTTCTGAGCGAGCTACGCTCGGAAATCGACGGTGAAATCCGTAGCAGCTCGCATGATCGTAAACTCTACTCGACCGATGCCAGCATGTACCAAGTCGAGCCACTTGGTGTGGTCGTTCCTCGCCACGATGGCGACGTGGTACGCGTCATCGACTTTTGCCGCAAACATAGCATTCCACTGCTCCCACGCGGTGCTGGTACCTCATTGGCTGGCCAAACGGTCAACCAAGCTTTGGTCATTGACAGTTCAGCCTGGATGACACGCATCACTTCACTCGACAAAGACGCCCACAAAGCGGTCGTGCAACCAGGCGTTGTTCTGGATGATCTCAACCGTGCTGCTCGCGAACATGGCCTGCGTTTTGGTCCAGAGGTTTCTACTTCGACCCATGCCACCTTGGGGGGCATGATCGCTAATTGTTCGGCCGGCCTGCATTCACTCATCTATGGCATGACCGACGAACACGTCTTGGGTGTTGACGCAGCACTTCCCGATGGCCGGCGATTACAGTTTTATGAGGGTGCCAGTGAGCTTGATAGAGATGTCCAAGAGATAACCCGCCGGATCATTGAGGTCGTCTTACCGCTGTCTGACGAGATCGATGCCCGGTACCCCAAGGTCCGCAGAAACACCGGTGGTTACAAACTCGACGTCATGCTTGATCAAATACGCCGCTGCACACCTGGAACCTACGATAAAGTCAATCTGGCTCGACTTCTAACAGGAAGTGAGGGCACACTTGGTTTTACGTTACAAGCGACGCTCAATCTTGTTCCAGAACCCGCTTATAAAGGACTTGCAGTCGTCGGTTTCAAGAACCTTGACGAAGCGATGGATGCCCTTGTCCCATTATTAGAAACCGGCCCATCAGCGATTGAGCTCATCGATGAAAAGGTGACCGACCAGGCAATCGCCCACCCACTGTACAGCCGATACACCGAGTTTCTTCCGAAGATTGATGGTGGCCCCGCTCGCACCGCGCTCTACGTTGAATATTTCGGAGACCAGCAAAGCGAGGTTGATGAATCACTCGCTCATATCGGCAACTGTTACAACAGTGGTTCCATCGTCACCTACACAGATGCCGAGTCAACGCAGTCGCTCTGGACCCTCCGTAAAGTTGGCTTAGGTTTGCTTGGTGCAATAAAGACCAAACGCCAGCCCATTGGCTCACTTGAAGATTGTTGTGTCAGAGTGGAAGACCTTGGACAATTCCGCCGAGACTTCGAGACGGTGATGACCAAGTACAACACAACCGCCACCTACTATGCTCACGCTTCTGTTGGCTTGCTTCATGTCAGGCCCATGTTGGATCTTGATGACCGTTTGGACCGAGACGCCTGGGCTGGAATGTGTGAAGAGATGGGTGCCATCGTAAGCGGATATGGCGGCTCTGTATCGGGTGAACATGGCGATGGACGATCCCGCGCCGAGATGGTGCGCGCCTTCTATGGTCCAAAACTTCACCAAGCATTTGGTGAGATCAAGAGAATCTTTGACCCCGATTCACTTATGAATCCGGGCATGATTACCGGTGATCTCAAGATGATTTCGGACTTGCGCCGTGAACCAAATGGCGAACCACTCCCGGCCACAAATATCGATACCTACTTTCAATATGAAAAGGAAAGTGGCTTTCATCAAGCAATCATGCAATGCAATGGCAATGGTCTTTGCCGAAAAGATCATGGTGGCACGATGTGTCCATCCTATCGAGCCACACGGGATGAGCGACATGCCACGCGCGGTCGCGGCAATGCCTTGCGCCTCGCAATCACTGGCCAGTTTTCTGAGGATGGCCTTTCGCCGTCTTTTGACGATCCAGAGACTCTCGCCACACTTGATCTTTGTCTCTCTTGTAAAGCATGCCGCCGAGAGTGTCCAAGTCATGTTGACATTGCCAAACTAAAAGCTGAGTACTATGCCCAGCACTATCGCTCTACTGGCAAGATACCTTTCCAAAAGAAGTTCTTTGCTCGTGTTCGACGCATGAACAGACTTGGTTCGCGATTCCATATGCTGGCAAATCTTGTCGCCGCGTTACCGCCAATTAAGTGGACAACAAGATGGATGCTTCATCTTGATAAACGACGTACCATTCCCAAATACTGTAGCTCGTTGCATAAATGGTTTGATAAACGGCCTCTGATTAACTCGGGCCAGCCGGTAGTTGTACTGTATCCTGACTGCTTTACGGTTTATAACGACGCGCATATTGGCAAGGCCGCGGTCGAAGTGCTCGAAGCATTTGGTTATCAGGTGGTGTTACCTGAGCTAGGCTGCTGCGGCCGAACCTATTTTTCGACAGGTATGTTGGGCGATGCGCAGCGTGTGGTGACCGGAAGTGTCAATAAGCTCTATCCGATATTAGAGAAATACAGCCCGGTCGCAATTGTTGCCTGCGAGCCTAGTTGTGCCTCTTCGCTGACCCAAGAATGGCAAGAACTCAAGACCAGCGTGCCTATGGAACTCATGCAGCGTATTGGCTCTCTGACTCACACCATTGAAGGTTTTCTCGAGGATTATTGGGACCAACACCCCACACCAGCATCTTTTAAAGAGCCGCTTCAGGAGGCGCTCTCAATTCATGCTCACTGCCACCAAAAGGATACTGGGCCCGCCACTGAATCTCTGCTTGCCCGTTGTGGTTACGCGAACGCGAGCCTCATTGATTCTGGCTGTTGTGGCATGGCAGGGTCATTTGGTTACACCAAAGAACACTTTGCAATTTCGATGGACGTAGCCGAACTCTCGCTTGGTCAAGCGATGCGAGATCAACCCAAAGGTCCGCTGGCGGCTGCCGGTACGAGTTGCCGCCATCAGGTAGAAGATGCATTTGGCCGTACTGCTTTGCACCCAATTGAGCTAATTCACAAACAGATAAGTCGATAAA
>CALCOW010000121.1 GCA_937899935.1 uncultured Phycisphaerae bacterium | reverse complement strand
TGGCAATGGCCGCTGGTGTTCCAGAAAGAAGGTGGCTCAATCGATGTTCGATGGGCTGTCCAACCATCGTGGTAATGCCAGGAATAGCTGCCAAGACCTCATCAATTTTGGTGCGCACCGTCTGTTGATCACTATCCGGTAGCATGGTGACCTCAATCTCAGAGCTACTGACAGGCTCGGCATGCTCATCTCGTTCAGCACGACCGGTTCGTCTGGCCACCGTCTGGACACCCTCAATTTGTGCCAGTTGCTTTTCGACTTGACTTGCAAGGCGATTGCTCTCAACAAGGGAAGTGCCTGGTGGTGAAAAGAGAAAGACCGTAAATGTACCCTCATTAAAAGAAGGTAGAAATGAAGATCCAAATGTGCTGGCGAGCACTAGACTTGCCACGATAGCAAGTCCAGCACAGCCCAGTACCCATATTCGTAAGCGAAGTGCCAAGTCCAAGAGAGGTTGGTAAAGCTTCTTCACGATGCGAATGAGCCACGACTCACCTTGGTGTTTGAAGTCACGCCCACCTTTGAGAAGGATCTTGCAGAGTGCTGGTGTGAGCGTAAGTGCCACCAATAATGACGCGAGAATAGACACCATATAGGTCAGAGCCAGTGGCCGAAAGAAACGTCCCTCTATGCCTTGAAGAAAAAGAAGTGGTAAGAAAACCATCACAATGATGATGGTGGCAAAGACCATCGCTGGACGAATTTCATTGCTTGCATCAAAGATTACTTGCGTGAAGCGGCGCTGGAGATGCTCTGGTAGGGCCGTGTTCTGTTTGAGTCGGCGGAACACATTTTCCACATCAATAATGGCGTCATCAACCAACACGCCAATGGCGATAGCAAGGCCTCCTAAAGCCATGACATTGAGGCCCATGCCTAGACTGTCCATCACAAGTAACCCGACAGCCAATGAAACAGGGATGGCTGTCAAGGTAATGAGTGTCGTACGAACATTCATAAGAAAGAGAATAAGCACGATGGCGACAACGATGACCGCTTCAATCAGTACCTTGGTGACATTTCCTACAGCTCGATCAATGAAGTTAGATTGTCTAAAAACATTACGATTAAGAATCATTCCCTGTGGAAGGTTCATCTCAAGCTGTGTGAGCAAATCATCAACTTCACTTGTGAGTGCAAGCGTATTTGTTCCAGGCGATTTTTGTATTGAAACAATGACTGCCGGAACGCCTCTCTCAGATGCTTCGCCTCTCTTAGGTGCAGGTCCGAGCCGAACATCAGCCACTTGACCAATGGTCACAGGGACTCCATCGTGATACTTGATGATTGTTTCAGCAATGTCCCTGGCGCTGGTCACACGACTTTGTTGGCGAATTGGAATTTCCATATTCCCGACGTTTGTTAGGTAGCCAGCACTCGCCGTGCTATGGGCGCCACCAGCTGCTTCAACAACATCTGAGATGGTCAGGCCATAAAGACGAAGTCGTTCCTGGTCGACATTCACTTGATATTCGGGCAGTTCGCCACCAATCGCAACGACCTGGGCCACGCCCGGTACTGCCAGAACTTTGTTACGCAGATCAAACTCGGCATAGGCACGTAGTTGAAGCGGACTGATCTCGCCGGTGGGGGAGGACAACGAAACCAGCATAATCTCGCCTGCAATCGAAGTGATTGGCATGATGAAAGGGTCGATGTTGGGGGGAAGGGTTTCTCTGACTGTGGCGAGTCGCTCTGAAACAAGTTGTCGCGCATCGTAGAGATTTGCACCCCAATCAAGATCAACCCAAACAATCGATAACCCAATGGCGCTGGCACTACGAACACGACGGACGCCACTCATTCCATTTACGGCAGATTCAATTGGGAAGGTAACGTACTGCTCAACTTCATCGGCAGCCAAGCCACCAGCCTCTCCCATGATGATGACCGTAGGGGCATTCAGTTCGGGAAACACATCAACGGCCATCTGAGGTAGGCGCCAAGCTGCGTAACCCGTGATCAAGATCGCCGCGATCACGACTAGTGAAGCGTATCGCAGCGAAAAGGCTATGAGTGCCTTTAGCATCAGTTAGTGTTCTCCCTCATGGAAGGTGCCATCGGCATGGAAGTGTCCACCTTGCTGGATGGTGCTACTTGATGCCAATAGAAGCTGAAAACCACCATCGAGTACGACTTCATCACCATCTTTGAGTCCACTCAATACAGTGACCCAGCGTCCATCATCGATTCCAATATCCGCTTCAAGTCGAATCGCAACATTCGGATCATTTGGATCTCTCCTGAAAATCACTGGCGTCATGCCATCTCGTTGTATGGAGGCGAGAGGGATTGAGAGTTCAGGGGCCGTCGTTGCATCGGTCACAATTTCTAGTTGTGCTGATACTCCTGATCGAGCCCAGGGAGCCAACTGCTCTGGTGTGACGTACAAATCGATCGTTCGCTCATTCGGATCACCAGTGAGTCCGAGTTTTAGTATTCCAGTCATAGTGCTGTCATACGGCACCGAGGTTCCAGTAGCAGTTGGGGTTGGTGGTACGATGCGAGCCTCAAGTCCATCCCGCAGAACACCCAGATCAGTCTGGAGGCCGGATGCATGAAAGCGTAGTCGTGTTGGCTGCACGACGGTCAATACTTTCGTTTGTTCATCAGCCCATGCACCATTCGTCAGGTCTATCGATGCCACAACACCTGCGGTAAGAGAGTGCACTTCGATGGTTCTGATGGTGCGCCATAATGGAAGTGCATTGACTTCTTGGCTCGTTGGTGCCACGAGAGCCGCTTTTGTTTGGCCAAGAAGCGATGCAGCGGTGTCAATGGAAAATTCAAACTGTGCCTCAGCTGCTTTAAGTTGGCCGTTGGTCTGTGCTTGAGAAGCCTCAAGCTGGGCATCTGTTTCTTCAAGCTCAGCAAGTTCTGCTTCTGCCGTCGCCAGCTCTGCCCGTGCGGCGGTCAGTTCAGTCATGGTACCACCGCCGGCTGCACGTAGCTTCTCAAGCTTACGGACCCGCGCCTGCCAGAGATCAACGCTCTTCTTCAGACTTGTTTCATGGCGTTCATGCGCAGCAAACAAGGGGTCAAATGTAGCAAGAGTTGTTTTAGATTGAATTACCGCTGAGTCTGCTTCCGCAATGGACTGTTGTATTTCACGCCATTTGGGCGAGTCAATACGATAGAGGGGCGTACCAATCTCGACGACTTCAAACTGGGTCACAAGAAGCTCGATACGCCCGGATAACATTGTTCGGTATTCTCTCGTGGCAGTGGGGAGGTATTCAAATTTGCCGGGCGCCCGCAGCGTATTTTCAATGCGTCGGCGCTCTGCCTGGGCAAATGTAATGCCCAGATTGGATCGCACCGCTGGTGGTATCGCGATCCGATTGCTCGGTGCAGCGGTTTTCTCATCAGATGTTGCATTTTGAGTTTGTTGGGCTTGATCAGAACCTCGTGTGCCACATCCGACCAAAATGAAGATCACTATGCAGAATGTAAAAAACGTGCTGACATATCTCTGAAGATTGTTCATGGATTGTCTCCAGGCGCTACCGTATGACGGTCTGTCGTGTTGTGATCGAATTGATGGTTCGGTCCTAGGATCTGCACCACGGTGATCGCGGCATCAAGCTCTTCGACTCGCAATCTGATGAGCTGCTGCTTTGTCTGCAATGTTTTATTAACCGTTTCTAGTAAGACAAACATATCCAACTCTCCAAGTGATGCAATACGCTGAATGTCCTGAGCCTGTGCTGCTAATAGTGGAATGATTTCTTCCGCATAGCGATCTCTCTGCTGACGTTTTAGATTCAGTGAATATTCGGCAGCAGACAGTTGCTGAGTTAGTTCCGAAAAGGTTGTTTCTGCCTTCGCGCGGGCCACTTCCCTTTGGGCATGCGCTCTGGCAATAGGCGCACGATTGGCATTGAGTATAGGGAGTGGTACGGAGAGCCCAAACATAACTCGTTGATCGTTAAATTGGGTGCCATAACCAGATCCAATCACAATGTCAGGGAACTGCTTTGTAATTTCAAGCCGAAGTGAATCTTCAGCCGTTTGATATCTAGCAAAGTAGATCGCCAGAGTTGTATTGGAGTCAATTAATCTTGCCGTGACATCATTGACTCTTGGTGGTGTGAGTTTCGGAAATCCTGGCGTCATGAAAATCAAAGCTTCAGTCGGAAGTCCAATCAACTCGAGCAGTGCTATCTCGGATTCAATCAGCTCTAGATCAACCGCGCTAACTTGTACATACATATCTGCAACTTGTATGCGGAATAAGCGTCTCTGAACTCTATTAAGTTCACCACTCGATTCAAGATGATCTGCAATAACATCAATTCGCTCAAGTTCTTCGAGGGTCTCTGCTAGTAACTCTGACTGCGCTTGAGCGGCGGTCCATATTGACCATTGGCGACGCACTTTCGCACGGGTTCGCCACTCAAGATCAGCTATCGTGTGTAACTCGGCTTCATATGCGGCACTGGCAAGGTCTTTTTCGACTTCCAGTCTTCCGGAAATCGGTATGGTGAGGCCAAACATGAATCCATATTCGAGAATTAAGTTGGGTGAAAATACTCGGGCGCCGTCAAAACCGAAAATCGGGTCTTCCCAGAGTCCAGCGGTTTCTCGCGTTGCGAGGGCCACACCCGCTTCAAGTCGAGCGATACGAAGATCGGGGTTGTAGAAAAGGGCGAGTACTTCAGCTTCCGCACACGAGATGCCATCTTTCAAATCAAATTGTGATGGTAACTCTGAGCTAGAATCGCTGAGTTGCTTGGCGAATTTAGACACGGGTTCAACATCAAAGAGTCTGGCATCGAATCGTTCTTCATAGGCATTCAGATCGATAGGCACACGCTCATATGATTGGCAGCCAATTAATAGAGCGCATGTACAAAGTAGGTGTATTGATAGACACCAAAAACACGACAATATCGAATAGAGCAATCGACTCAAGACAAGTCTCTCTTGTCAAAATCAAAACTACAGATCGACCGCATGGCAAATGCCACAAGATCAGACAATTGTTATTTGTCTCAATTTAGATGATCAGTCGCGTTGATTTGATAAGAGCAAGGCGATGTAAGCCACCAGGATCTTCCTTGAAGATCGCCTCGTGCTCCCTCAGAGAAAAGTTCTCTTGTGCGGCCTGGGTCAGGGTCATGATCGTAGGCAGTGGTGGAAAGTCTGCGATGTCGTTCTCTGAGGTACGCTGGTTCGTAAGCAGCACAACAAGTGGCAGTTCAATGTCAGTACAGCAACCCCCGCCTTGATCGCCATCTGTTGGCGTGGGCGCAGGCCCCTCGTTTCGATGTGTGTGGTGTGTGTGGTGTGTGTGGTGAGCGTGATGGTCGTGATGTGAATGGCCGGAGCACTCTGTTTCGCATTGCTCTACGACTTCTGTTGATTCATGTACATGGCCGCCACCAAGACAGATCACCACACTGTCTCGAAGACCACCAAACATCCCTTGTAGGGCGATAGCGGTCAAAAGAATCAGAATAGTCGGTCTTGGAGTCATTAGAGGAAGTCTATCAGACGATTCAGGGGTGTTGTGCAACCAATATGTGATGTTTGATCGAAGTTCCGAGAACTATAGGCCTCATTTACTCTGGGGGTCTACTCCCTTGGAATATATCCAATGTAGCCACTCCTCTGTTTGAACCAAACAGTTAGATAGAAAACGGTTCTAAGTGAATGTTGGCTGGCCAAATTGACGAGCCTCCAAATCCACCTAGAACCGTTATTCAAAACTTTGTTTCAGTGATCGTCGATGAAACACGTTTTATCACTGGCTAGTGATAGTAAATTTTCC
>CALCOW010000120.1 GCA_937899935.1 uncultured Phycisphaerae bacterium | reverse complement strand
TCAAGCCAGACATTAATCCCAGCGGTCCGGATTATTTTTCTGCTTTCATTGAGGCGTATCCACAGATTCCACACCTCGCGATTGGTGGCATTACCGTCGATAACGTGGCGCAACTGATAAATGTTGGCTGTCGTGGAGTTGCGGTGAGCACAGCAATTTGCAAAGCCGAAGATCCAGCGGCGGTGGTGGCGCGTTTTGTGGGCGCTTTTGCGACGACAGAAGTGTCTGCGACTTAAGTAGCGATTGGCTCAAATTATATAAACACAGTGTATTAATCCGGTGATTGCGCCAGCAGAATGGTTCGTAAATTCTGTGGGGGGTTTGGCGCCTCATTCACTCTCCGGCCGGTGTCTTTGATGACACTCCACCCATGGTCTTCCAGTGTGGAAAGAATCGAATCGACCGTTTGGTAAGCCGAAGGATTCTCAGGTGACTTTGTGGTGATGGCTTCATAAATAGGGGCCAAGTTTCCAGAATAACACTCATGATTTGTTGGACTGTTGTAAGCACGCTTAACGATGGCCGTGGTCACCTTATTATCTTTCGTAAACGCATAGTCAATCGTGTTGTTACCTGGATAGATTGAAGTTGTGACAACAAGAGTTGCTGTTGCAGCACTTTTTTTCGTTGTTTCATTAGCGCAGGCAACCAGCAGGATGAGGCAGCACACCGGAATGAATCGCAGCGCTACCGTTTGGAGGTGATTGGACATTTCTGGGCTCCTTGGTCGAAGGGTCGGATTTTTGCCCCAAACCACCACATTCACTCAGTGCGATCGCCTCAAGACTGATCCTGATCTTCAGTTCAATCAGCGGGTTCTCCATGCTCAACGTTGCAGCACGCTGCTCATTGCATGGAGCACTGGGTTATTCTGTTGATTATGTGGCATCAACTTCTCGCTTTGGCGGGTCAGCACGGCATCATCGCCAATACACTCACGGTCTTTTCTGTGTTACTGGGCCTGGCGGTGGTCATTGCAGTGCTCACAAAGTTAATACGGATCCCTTACACAATCGCGTTGGTGTTAGCTGGGCCACTGCGAGATCTTCTGTTACCCGTGGCATTTGGCGTGGTCTCAATTAGCTTATTGCTGCAAGGCCTTACCAGTTCCGTTTTGTTGAGTTCGGTTCCAATGTCTGAAGAGGATCAACCTATCGTGGATGCCAAGGCATGACGGCGGCCATTACTGATCTTGAATTTGTCGTACTTGGCTCTGGTACATCAGCAGGCGTTCCATCAATTGGGTGCGACTGTGAGGTGTGTCACTCGACGGACGAGCGAGATCGCCGTCTTCGAACAGCGAGTTGTTTGCGTTTCCGTGACGTTGCAGGTGAGTCCCGCACCATCCTATTAGATACTTCACCAGATCTCCGCCAACAGGCATTAAGACATAACCTTGATCGTTGTGATGCCATTCTCTATACACATGGACATGTCGATCATATTTTTGGTCTTGATGAAGTGCGCCGATTCAACGTTGTTATGCAGTCTCCAATTGATGTCTATGCTGAGCGATCCATGCTCGAAACACTGGGTCGTGTTTTTAAACACATCTTCGACAGTTCCTCAAACACGAATCCCTCTTTCGTAGCAACGCTGATTCCTCATGAATTAGAGGTTGGACGAAGGTTGGAGTTGTTTGGACTGGGGATCACACCAGTGCGATTGATGCACGGGCGTTTACCCATTCTGGGCTTTCGTATTGAAGCGCTCACGCCCGAGGGGCAAGTCGCGGAGGAACAACCAGCACCTCTGCCGCTGGCCTACTGCACGGACGTCTCTTCAATCCCCCCAGAGACCTGGCCGATGTTGACAGGGCTTCAGACACTCATGCTGGACATGTTGCGGCACCGGCATCACCCCACCCATCTCAATTTAGAGCAAGCAACCACGATTGCTGAGCAGATTGGGGCCTCAGAGACCTGGTTTGTCCACATGGGCCACGAGATTTCCCATGCGGAAGTCGATCAGGAGCTCCCTCAGGGCCAGGCATTGGCCTATGACGGTCTTCGTTTGCCTTAGGAGAGCCTCGGTGGGTCCCCAACTCCGTACAAGATCGCTACACTGCTCGACCTATGGCACAGATTAGAGAGATCAAGAAGCGACGTGGCGCTGTCAAAACAATCGCCCGCATCACAAAGACGATGCAGATGATTGCAACCGCAAAGTTTACAGCGGCTGTCCAACGGGCGAATGCGAGTCGGCCCTATGCCGACAAAGTACGTCAGCTTGTAGAAGAGGTTTCTGAGGCAGCGGTCGATATCGGGAATCCACTTCTTGAGCCACCAGCCGAAGACCCCCATCGCTCACTGTTGTTAGTGATCACATCAGATCGTGGCATGTGCGGTGCTTATAACTCACATGTGCTGCGCACCGGCATGGATCGCATCCGTAGTCAACGAAGGTCCAATACCAAAGTTGATGTGGAAACGGCCGGCAAAAAGGCAGTGGCGTTCTTTAATTTCCAAAAGATCAACATCACGCGGAAGCACGCCTTTGGCGACAAACCAGGTTATGAAGTCGTCGCTCGTCTGGCATCTCGATACATCGATCTCTATCGGAAGGGTAAGTATTCTTCTATCGATGTTGCTTATATGCGTTTTGAAACAAATACCAGACAGATACCGCAGGTGGTGCAGTTATTACCACTGAGCAAGCCAGAACAAAAAGAAACATCACAAATCGCCAAAGAGCCGGTAGCTCTTTATGACTTTTCACCATCGAGTGAAGAACTTTTGGCAGACTTACTGCCCTTGGCGGTGAAGACCAATCTCTACCAAGCCTTTAACGATGCGGTCGTAAGTGAACAGATCA
This sequence comes from uncultured Phycisphaerae bacterium, assembly GCA_937899935.1. Classification (GTDB taxonomy): domain Bacteria; phylum Planctomycetota; class Phycisphaerae; order Phycisphaerales; family SM1A02; genus JAQWNP01. The sequence goes on along the minus strand of CALCOW010000120.1, from coordinate 91 downwards.
TGCGAATGGTGGCAATGAAGGCAGCAACAGAGAATGCCAATGATTTGGGCCGAACGCTCGGTCGGCAGTACAACCGCGCTCGCCAGAGTCA
>CALCOW010000119.1 GCA_937899935.1 uncultured Phycisphaerae bacterium | reverse complement strand
GATCTGTTCTACACTTTTGCTGTTATAGAGGCTTGCTCGACCATTAATCTGATTGAAGAGCCAGAAACCGCGGTTAGAGATCAACAAGAAATTGCTCCTACTATTCACTTTGCTGTCCCCAGGGTTTGGGAGAAACAGTACTCGCTAGTGACCATCAAGGTAAAGGAGGCCACGTGGATTGGTCGATGGTCATACGAGTTTGCAATTAACCTTGGCGCTAGAGTAGCTGAACAACGAAAAAAAGGATTGGTCGCGAGATGGTGGTTAAGGGTTGCGCACTTTCTAGCGGATTTTTTGGTACTAAAAAATATTCGTATCTTATTGGGTATTGATCGGTGTCGCTGGTTATCTACCGCAGCTGCTCCAATAGCACCCGACCTGATCGACTGGTTCTGGGCTCTGGGTAAACCGATGTACGAAGTGTACGGTCAGACAGAGTGCACTGGTATTGCTACAGCCAATACGTCCAAAGATAACCGCGTGGGATCTGTAGGCAGAGCGACAGACGGGACCGAAGTTGTCTTGTCGGAAGACAGGGAGATTCTGATCAAAGGACCAGGCGTCATCCAGGGATATTGGAATAAACCTGAAAAGACAGCTGAGACCTTTGTTGGCGACTGGTTACACACGGGTGATGTGGGCCGAATTGATGAAGACGGGTACATCTACATTGTCGACAGGATGAAAGACATTATCATAACGGCGGGGGGAAAGAACATTACGCCAAGCGAGATAGAGAACCAGCTTAAATTTTCTCCCTTTGTTTCTGATGCGGTGGTTGTGGGAGATAAGAGACCTTATTTGACTTGCCTTGTTATGATTGATCAAGAAAACGTAACAAATTATGCTCAAGACAAGAATGTTCCATTCACAAACTATACAAGTTTGTGTCATACCCAAGAAGTTCAGGATCTTATTTGGGAGGAAATAGAGACTGTTAACTCGAAGTTTGCGAGGGTGGAGACTATTAAGAAATTCAGGTTAATCGATCAGCTGCTCGATCCTGAAGATGAAGAGTTGACGCCAACAATGAAGTTGAAACGTAAGGTGGTTAACGAAAAATATCTGAATTTGATAGAGGAAATGTATTAGGGGAGACTCATGGTAAAAATCGCTGCATATCTCAGTGTAATCGCTTTGTTAGTTGGCTGTGGAGGCGACTCAAAACAAGGGTCAGATGTCGAAACTAGTGGCGTCAGTGAATCTGAAATTCGAATAGGTACCCACACGGACTTGTCGGGTCCTGTTGCTATTTGGGGAGTAGGTGTAACAAATGGTGCTCGTTTACGTTTTTCCGAAATCAATGAAGCAGGCGGTGTGCACGATCGTCAAATACGATTTATTGTAGAGGACACCACCTATGCAGTGCCCAAGGCAATATCTGCCGCAAATAAGCTGATCAACCGTGATGGGATATTTGCAATGTTAATGGGACTGGGAACGCCGGCAAACAATGCGATTATGCCAATTCAATTTGCAGCTAACGTGCCCAACCTCTTTCCGATAAGCGGCGGAAGAAAAATGATCATGCCCTTTCATAAACTGAAATTTACACAGCGCGGGACCTACTATGATGAGATGCGGGCGGCTGTAAAGTACTTTGTCAACGAACGACAGAAGCAGCGAGTTTGTGTGGTTTATCAGGATACAGATTATGGCCAGGAGATACTTGATGGGGTGGAAGATCAGGTGAAGGCTATGGGCCTCAAGGTCGTGGCGCTGTCTTCCCATAAGCCCACTGAAACGGAATTCACTGCTGTAATTTTAAAGCTAAAGAACGCGAACTGTGATGTGGTGATGATGGGGACGATACACACAGATACTATTTTGATCTTGGATGCCGCTAAAAAGATAGGCTGGGCAAATGTTGACTGGGTCGGAAACAATGCGACTTATGCTCAAGTGGTGGCAGAACAAGAAAGTGCGGAGGGCTACTTCTGCTTTACCCACATGGCGAAAATCTATTCAGATGAGGAAATGAGTCCGGAGCTAAAAGCCTGGTGGGATCGTTATGTCGCCATGTTTGACGAAGAACCTGGAGTTCCTGCTATGGAAGGATATCGGGCCGCGGACCTGGTCTACGAGGCCTTGGATCGGGCCGGGGAAGATTTGACCACTGATGGCTTTATTTCTGCCTTGGAAAGTATCGACGAGTATACGGACTTGTTCGGGTATCGAGTGAGCTTTGGACCAAATAAACACGGCGGGGCGACGGAATCGGTTTTGACACAGGTAAAGGATGGTCGTTGGGTTGCTTTAGAGCAGGCAGTGTCTTATTAGTGTGATTTAGAGTACCAAACGACTCAAGCGCAAGTTTTCGTAATTGCGGGATTGATTAAAATCGCCTCTTTGAGGCGGTTCTCCTTTAATTGTGACTCGATGTCCTTGCCTCGGTTGGGGCCAATAGTCCCACATCGCAAAGTGTTGTGCTGATCGATTATCCCAAAGTGCAATGGCGTTGACCGTCCATTGAAATCTTACTTGAAATTCTGGCCGTGATTGGTGAGCAAACAATAGCTCGAGTAGTGTTTGCCCCTCTTTCTTCGAAAGGCCTTTAATCCCGGTTGTGAAACTTGGGTTGACATATAAAGAAGGTCTTTTTGATATCGGGTGGGAGGCAACGATTGGATGAATGCTGCTTGGGTATTCTTTTTTGTCCTCGACGCC
>CALCOW010000118.1 GCA_937899935.1 uncultured Phycisphaerae bacterium | reverse complement strand
GACACTCAAGACAGACTTTGCCATCATTTTCTTCGAGAAGCTGGATGAGCTTGACCATCTGAAGCACGCAAAGACCCGTAAAATAAGACGCGCCCTTGGGCATCTTCCTAAGATATATGTTAAATACTAAGCCCAGTAAGATAATGACAAGAGCAATTGCTGTGATCACTAGTTGGTGATCATGAAACAGAAACGTACCCATGCCCACGATGGCTATGCCAATAAAAGCCGCACTATTAAACCACAGATCATCTTTGAACAAAGCGTTCTTTTCAATGACGATATATTTGCTGAGTGAATAGTACGAACTCTTTTTGATTCGATTAAATACAACTGCCAATACGAGCCCGCCTAGAATCACGATGACTAGAGTGAGCACTGCACGAATCACCAGGAATGTAGTACCTTCGATGCGAAAGTCAGGAATAAAAGACCACACGAGCAGCAGAAGAAAAGATGTCATACAAATCCACGCGAGATGTGCCAGTGCGATCACACCTTTAGTGATGACTGGCTTGGTCTCCGCCGAATTGTCAGTGCCTTCTTGGGCCATTACTTGTGTCATTGTCGCTGATGACCTCAAAGTGCATTGACCTTCCGCCTAGTTTTATTGCCACTGCTCCAAACAATGAGAACGACGAGACCTCCAGCACCAAGAATCCACCAGATGACCGACCACGCTCCAAACGAGGAATCGCTTGTTGCAGGCACGCTGAAGAGTGGCTTAGGCTGATCCACTGGAGCTGCACTTGGTACCGACGCCACAGACGTTGGTTGTGGTAACGTTGCTGCGGCTGTTTCTACCTCAACGACAACATCCTCTTGAGGCGGCGCGGTCTTGAGCGTATTCCACATGAGGTCAGCATGTCTTGTGACTGAATCAGTACTGCCATGCATCGGATGTTCACGAACCTTCTTAAGATATGACTTGGCTGCTTGAACATCACCTAATTCAAAGGCTAGCTCGGCCAGTTGAAAGTAAGTTAAGTAGAAACTAGGGTCACGTTCGATGATCCTGGCGCGCTCGGGACCGTCCAGGATCGACCAATATTCATAAGCCCTCTCATAAGCCAATGCGTTCCTTTGGTATAGTGCATAGGCACTTTCTTTAGACTTAAGACCGAATGCGCTAAGATATAAGAAACGATTGAGTTCCCAATTCGGGGTACTTACCCCGATATAGCTTTTACCTTGTGAGACGATTTGGTCGAACGGCACGTCCAGTGCTCCCGCGAGCTTGAGCCACAAGAGCGTCAGATGACCTGATGGCCATGCGCCTGGGATTGGTGAGTTTGATTGCGCGAGTTTCAGCTCATATTCGAGTGTTTGTTCCTCTAGAAGATTCTCAACACGCCCAATCAGAGATCGAAACATGGCGAACGCCTCTTCGACATCACCCATTTCCTTAAGATCCTCAGCGAGCCCATACTCCGCAAAGATCAATAAACCTTCTGCGCCCCTTTGCCTGCGTCTTATTATCGCGTCACTGATGTCGTCATTTGCCTGAGCATAAAACTCGAGGTCAATTAGATATGCTTTACACTCATCAATAGTCTCGCGCATGATTGCTGCATGCACAGCATTGACGCTTAGCTCAGGAAGACCCAGTGATCTGAGACGCTCCGCCTCAGCATCACCAAATCGCCTCAGGGCCATTGCTAACTGCATGCGATCCTCTATGAACGAATATTCCTCTTTGCCAAGATCCATCCCCCAACCTTTAATGGTTTGCCCGATCTCTCGCATCATCTCGTAGTACTTAAGGCCACCGCCACTGTTGTCGCTCATTTCACTGGCGAACAGAATATCTGAGGCAATGGCATAGCGATGTTCGCCTGTGAGCTTATTTGTCGGATCAAGCACCATGGCCTTGCACCATTGCTCAAATTGAGATGAGTGACCGGCAAACGAATAGACATCGTCAAGTCTATATACTGCTGCCGGGAACCAAGGCTGATCTGTTTGCTTCTCAAGTTGCTTGATGAGTTTGTTAGCAGGTGCGAGTTCTGCCAGGCTCACCGGCTCATCTGAGTTACGGCTTTCATACCGTTCACTGAGCTCTTCGATCTGCACAATCCACTCGTTGGCCTCATTGGAAGGTTGCGCCAATGCCGGCACCACTATGCCAATCACTGTTGCCACCAACACGACAACAACATAAATAGGCATACATACTTTATTCATCGTTACGCATCCGGCTCGGCTTGTGTCATTGTGGTGGCCACTTCGCTCTACCCTCGACTGGCTTGCCACACTCAGAACATATTTGTGTGTCCATACTCGCCC
>CALCOW010000117.1 GCA_937899935.1 uncultured Phycisphaerae bacterium | reverse complement strand
ACCGGTTGCAGGCTGTTAGAGACCGCATCCGAGCGAGAAACGGATCGCTGGCCTGCACTTCAAGTTGAAGGATGCCCAACCGTGCGAGAGGCTGATGGCTTGGCGATGAGTAGCCGAAACCAGCGACTAAAGGGTTCCGAACGCCAACAGGCTCTTGGCTTGGTGAATGCTCTAAGAGCCGCGCAAGAGACGGACACACCAACTGAAGCTGAAGCACGTATGTCCCAGATCCTCCGAGAGCATGATCTTCAGATCGATTACGCCGTCGTCAGAGATGCCAAAACCCTGCAGCCAATACGCGAGCCTTTGGGTTCAACGCGGGCTCTCATCGCAGCCCACCTAGGATGTGTGCGCCTGATCGATAATTTAGCCACAGAATTTGACTCAGCCTGATAGTTTGGCAAATTCAAGGAGCTCGATGCAAACTATCCCTCAACACTATTCTGCTCGGTTAGTCTGCCTCGCGCTTGGTTTGATTGCTGTTGCCTTGAGCGGTTGTATGACACACACCGTGGCCTCTTCACAGCGCCTCACAAATGCACCCCACAACAAAAACGCAAGTGAGATTGTCTGGCCTAAAAGATATACCGCGCTCAATAATCAGATTGCCGCCGCAATGAACCGCTCAACACGCATCGACGTGCAGTCAAATGACGCGTTGACGACCGTTCTTCTCGGTGAAACACATGACGCACTCGAAATGAGTGGATCGCTCCACTACTCCGAAGCTGTTCCGTCTGGACAAGGCATCATTCGGCGCGCTGACTGGAAACCTGATGACATCTTGAATGGAACACGCTTCGAATTTCATGATTGGCAAACGGAGGCAGACGCCCAAGCTTCTCTCAGAATGTGGCAAGACTATGCTGATGGGAACATTGATTCGATTGATTTAGCAGAGATCCTCGTGCCTTCGATATACCTGCTCGATCCAGCATCCGATAGACCGCGTAAAGGCCTCGCCATCATTCTCAATGGTTATGGCGCCACGCGTTACTTTATTGGCGCTGCTGAAGAGATGCGTGAGCGAGGTTGGCATGTCTTAATTATTCCAAGTATCAGCCTCGGCATCGCTCTGGCAAATATGCCAACACCGATTATTGAACGATATGAATTCGAGAATGGCCCTGCTTGGTTTGCAACCGAATTTCGTGATGAACAAACCACTGAATTCAACCAGATTCAAATTGAGCGATTGGGACAACTGGTTGCAGAAACTCATGACGATCGCCTGGCGGTCACCGCTTATGCCGTCGAAGCAGCTCTTGACTACCTCGCTGTTTACCGCCCTGATGTACCACAACACCCGCGCGTTTTACTTGCCATTAGTCTTGGAGCACTCATGGCTCCAGCTACGGTTGCCCGTATTGGTGACGTCGATGCAGCTGTCATTGTGACTGGCGGTGCAAATCTCTTTGGATTGATTAAGGACAGTGAGTATGAGCTAGCTACCTTGTTGATGGGCAAGATCACACGGATTGAATATCCCGAGTCTGTTGAGAGTGACTACTTAATACATTCCAATCTTGATCCTTGGAATACCGCCACATTCTTGCGGCAAACACCACTACTTATTATTCAGTCCGTCAACGACACTGCTGTCCCATCCGAATACGGAGAGCTTCTTTGGGAGTTGCTGGGACGGCCCGATCGGCTTGAAA
>CALCOW010000116.1 GCA_937899935.1 uncultured Phycisphaerae bacterium | reverse complement strand
TCGAAGGTAAGAAAGCCATTCCTTTTCTTTGCGCCGCGTTTCACTAAAACCCTTCGGCCACGGCACCCCTCCGTTGAGTGGCCCCAGCACAAAGGGAACGCCCGCTCGCTGGCAATGTCGGGCAAGGGGGCTCGGAAGAGCAGGCGATAGTGGGGTAATGCGATGCACCACATCGTAAGCGCCCTGTTTGATGCGTTTGCGAAACCGTCTCCAGACAAGCCTTTCAAAATAGAGGTGGGGCAACACTTGCATGGCAGTGACAAGTGTCCAGCCTTTGCCTGGGCCGCCACGTAATTTTTCGGCGATTTTCCAACAGGGTTTCGCGAGGCGCTCCGAGTCGATGCTCGTAAACTCCTGCCCGTCTTTCCAGCCGGTGGCTTCGATTGCTTTTTTATTCCGTACCTGGGTGACCAGGTGCACGTCGGCGATGGATGCTAATGCCTTGGTATGTGACCAACCGACCAGAGGCACACTCGCCATGGTCGGGTTTGCTGCTTCCGCAATGACCAGTACGCGTAGTGACGAGTTCTTGGCCTCATTCGAAGATGTTGCCATGGGTTCTCAGCCAGAGAAATCAGCGGTGGAGTACGCGTGCCACAGTGGCTGTTTCAACATCAACTTTGTGCTGATGCTTTGTATTGGCAACGACTTGTCGGATGGTTCGTGCGATGCCAGGTACATCAATGCCAGCCTCTGCAAGTTGCTCTCCACGAGCACCTTGGTAAATCCATTGTTCTGGAAGACCCAGACGGGTGATGTTGCTTGAGTCCAGACCACGTCGGTTTGCTGCCTCAAGAACACAAGTGCCAAAGCCGCCAACAACCGAGTGATCCTCAATGGTGATGATGGGGACGCCACGGCTGATTAGATTTTCGATCAGATCTTCATCGACAGGCTTGGCAAACCGTGCGTCATAAACATCAACGCAATATTCATCTGAGAGTTCATCATTTGCTTCCAGCGCTGAGATTGCCATGGTGCCATAGGCGAGGACCGCTACGTCGGGTTGATCGTGCTGAACTAATGCTCGAGCTTTTCCTAGTTCAAACGGAGGGCAGTCAACTTCCAGGAGACGTTCACTGACATCATCTCTGGGGTAGCGCACGGCCGATAGGCCGGTGTCATAAAGCCGCATAAAGTCAATCGCCGCATTCAAGCTTGGCTCATCCATGGCCGCCAATAACGCTGCGTCTGGGAAGACCCGCAGAATACTGATGTCGCAGAAGCCGTGATGGACCGCACCATCACCGCCGACCAGTCCAGCGCGATCTAGGCACAATCGCAGCGGTAGACCTTGGAGTGCCACTTCTTGGAAAGCTTGGTCAAATGCTCGTTGAACGAACGTTGAGTACACGGCGAAAAACGCACGGGCACCCGTTTTGGCCATTCCAGCCATCATGTCCATCGCGTGGGACTCGCAGATACCAGTATCCCAACTGCGATCAGGAAATTTCTCCAGCACTTTCGAAATACCGGTTCCACTTGGCATGGCGGCAGTCGCTGCAACAACACGCTCATCTTCTTCCATGATGCGCGTCATGGCATCAGCGTATGCGGTGGTGAAGCTTCGGCCAGAGGACTTCAGTTCAACCTGGCACCCATTCACTGTGAATGGTTTGGGTGAGTGGAAGGTGGTCGCATCAACTTCAGAGAAGTCAAAGCCTTTGCCCTTGATGGTATGGGCGTGAAGAACGACTGGTTTGTTGTAGTTCTTGACAACAATCAGTGTGTCAACGAGTGATGGGAGATCATGCCCGTCGATTGGCCCGACTGTTAATAAACCAAACTTCTCGAACCAAGAATCGGATGCCACCAAATCTTTGATAGCCTCGCCAGCGCGGTGGTACATCTCGCCGATCCAACCACCCCCGGGCATCTTTGCCACGATTTCTTTGGCGGTGTCCTTCATGCCTCGGTAGGTACGGTTAACCCGCATCCGGTCAAAGTAGCCAGCCACCGCTCCTTGCGGTTTGGCAATACTCATGCCGTTATCGTTTAGGACGACGAGCAACTGCCGATCAAGTGTGCCCGCATTGTTGAGTCCCTCCATCGCTACACCATTGACAATGCTTGCATCGCCAATCAACGCGACGACACGTCGACCGTCTGGATTATCTTCGGCCAGCGCTTCACCAGAAAGCATGTCCCCTCGGGCCATTCCAACAGCAGTAGAAATCGCTGTTCCTGCATGACCAACCATAAAGAGGTCGTAATCTGATTCGCGTGGGTCCGGAAAGCCTCCCATTCCACCACGTTGTCGTAATTTTGGAAGAAGGTCATACCGGCCAGTAATGAGTTTATGGGGATAACACTGATGTCCAACATCAAACAGGAGCCGGTCATGTGAGAAATCAAACACGTAATGCAAGGCGAGTGTGAGTTCCACTACACCCAGGTTTGGCGCAAAGTGGCCACCACTCTTCATGATCTGTTCACAAATCACGTGGCGGATTTCAGCAGCGAGGGCTGGTAACTCATCGACCCGAAGTGCTCTTACATCTGCAGGTGACTTAATGGATGGCAGATATTTCAAAACCATTTGGGTAATCCTGCGTCCTTATCATCGATCATTCGGTGAGTAGAGACAGTTGAAACGCCTGATGAGGTTGGTTCGGCTGTCATCTTGTACGAGTGATTTGGTTAATGTTGCCTTGACTGTTGTTATGGAATTCGAACTCATCATTGTAGATGGGTCAACGTTGCTATCTAGGCCCCCATCCTGTTACCCAGACCTGCCTCAGCAGCCCTCAATCGCCACTGAGTTGCCCTATAGCCTACCCTTAGTGGCTGCGGATAGCCATAAAGCGGCAAAAATCGCGAAGTCCATCGGCCTCTGGTCCAAACCGTTCGAGTGCCTTCAGGGCGTCCTGGCGCAGTTTTTCGATGGTCTGACGCGTGGCCTCAAGCCCCAGAATGCCCGGATAGGTCATCTTCCCAGCCGACTCATCTTTGCCCGTTGCTTTGCCCATCACCTCAGTTGATTGGGTGACATCCAGCAAATCATCCACGACTTGGAACATGAGGCCCATGGACTGCCCGTATCGTGTGATGGCCTCCAATGTTGCTTCATCTGCTTGGCTACAGAGAGCGCCCATCCGGCAGGCACAACGGATGAGAGCGCCGGTCTTGTTCCGATGAATTTCCTCAAGTTGATTCATCTTATCCAGTGATTCATCGACGCCACCAAGTGTGTCGTATACCTGGCCCACGATCATCGCGGTGGTCGCCGTTGCAAGCTCGTGGCTGAGGCGTGCTCTTGTGGCATCATCAAGGTTGTCTTCCGTCAGCCAAGTCAGGGCAAGAGACATCATGACATCACCAGCGAGGATGGCCATTGCTTCACCCGAGCGAACATGTAAAGTCGGTTGACCGCGGCGCAATTCATCATTGTCCAAAGCGGGGAGGTCATCGTGGATGAGGCTAAAGCAGTGGATGAGTTCAACAGCGGCGGCGGCGCAGCGGGCTTTTTCTACATCCCCCTTGGTCGCCTGGCAGCTCATCAGAGTTAAGACTGGCCTGACTCGTTTTCCACCACCGCAGACACCATAGTGAACTGCTTCAATGAGTTTTGGGGGGAGCGGTTGTCTAGCGACACGGGCCTGGAGATCTGCATCGATAGCCTCGATCATGGCTTGCATGCTGGCGGGCGGTTGTGCTGTGGTGGGGGTATTCATTGCTGGGATTGTATCTGCGGAGGTTGGATCGGTGGTGGAGGACCCTTCTGGCCCATTCTCTCACACTCGTGCTCGCCAACAACCAATTGACAACGCGTTGGCTATCATGACAGGCAATGTTTGCGATGACCACCCCTGTGAGCGACGTTTCTTTACTGATAGAGCGCGGGGGGTACGTCATGATCCCGCTCTTGATTCTCAGTGCGATCAGCTTGGCACTGATTCTTGAGCGAGCCGTTTTCTGGTTCATCGTTTCTTCTCGTAGTAGACCGGCCCGTCTAGCTCGACTGGCAGGAGATTTACGGATCGGTGATGCGGCTGGCGCTGCCAAGCGTGTAGACGGCGATGGTTCAGTGTATGGAACGTTGGTGCGAAGTCTGCACGATCATGGAGCCAGCGATGCAGTCGCTATGGAAGCCATCGAGCTAGCTCGACCGCGGCTCGATCGATTCATGGTGGTTTTGTCAACGATCATTACCGCTGCACCGCTACTCGGCATCTTGGGCACCGTTATCGGCATCATTCAATCATTTGAGCTTCTTGGTGAACAGACCACATTGCAAGATCCTGCCGATGTGGCTGGCGGCATTGCTGCGGCGCTTTTGACGACCGCCCTCGGTTTGATTATTGCATTGTTCACGCTCTTCCCATACATGCTTTACCGCTCATGTTCGAATCGAGCTTTGGGACGCATGGAGATGCTTATTGCGGCAGCACAGCAAGGATCGGCCACAGTCAAGGCTGATGCAAAATTCGCGACGAAGGAAGCGACACCTCAACCGCAATCCGATTTGATGAAAGCGTAGTGCCGACAGCGGCCGGTTGGTTGTGCCACGGAAGGATGAAAGATGCTCTTAAAAAATAGTGTGATGGTTGTATCACTTTGCAGTGTTCTTTCGACAGGATGGGCGGCTGATGAAGCGGACGAAGCCCAGTTCCTGCGGATGCATTCAGAAAAAGGTCGCATGGCATTAGAGGTCGCGGTTCAGACCTTAACCAGTTGTCAGCCAGAGGCGCCTGAGGTGCTGCTTGTCGGTGTGGCCCACATTGCAGAATCTTCGTTCTATCAATCTGTTGGTGACGTACTTTCAACTGCTGATGTAGTGCTTTATGAATCGGTTCTCCCGGCCGGGGCGGGGCGACCCGGTGGTGATACAGAAGAACAGAGAATTGAAACAACCCGCGCTTCAATGGCGTTCATTGGTTCACTTTTAGCTTGGTCTCAACAGGGCGGTACGCCAGCGCCGCAGACGCTTCAGGAACTCGGTGTGGTGATCAGTGAGCGAGATGGAAGGATGGCTCGGTGGCTTGAAGAAGCCAGTATTGATGCCTGGGGGCATCCGTTGGTGTATACGCCAGCAACCGAAGGGAAACCATGGAGGCTCATGAGCCTTGGTCACGATGGTCTTGAAGGTGGCACCGGTGAAGCAGCGGATCTCGCGGTGACCGATGGTCCAGAAGTAAAGCCGCCAGCCACATCAGCTGATTCTGGGTTGCAAGGACGCCTTGCCGAAGCGCTGGGGTTGGAGTTTCAACTTGAGTCGCTTCCATATGACAACCCATCATGGCGATCGAGCGATCTTACCTTTGACCGACTTGCCATGAAGGCCAAAGAGCGTGGCTTTGAGCTTGACTCTTTGGCAGATACGTTGGCAGGTTCGTCGCTTCCAGCGCAATTTGTAAAGACGATTCTTGCTGCGATACCAATGCTTGATGCGATGAGTGGTGGGCGTGTCAGTGATGCGCTCAAGGTGATGATGATTGAGGTGCTCAGTGATGAATCCATGATCGAGGCCAGTATGAACTACTTAGGCGAAGGCTTTGCTGAGGTCATTATCAATGATCGTAATGAGGCAGTTGTCAATGACCTTGCTGAGATCATCAAGACAGAGCCAGAAGTTAAGTCAGTGGCCATTTTGTATGGGGCGGGGCACATGCAAGACTTTGTGTTGCGGCTTGAACAGCGGTTTTGTTACCGACCCACTGAATCAAATTGGTTGGTGGCCATGGAAGTTGACCTCAACAACAGTAGCTTGTCACGCATGGAGTTGGCTCAACTGC
>CALCOW010000115.1 GCA_937899935.1 uncultured Phycisphaerae bacterium | reverse complement strand
TCCCGTTCTGAGTTCGCCTTAATCGCTGCCGTGTCAACCTGGGCACCATACCTAGCGATAATTTCTGCCGCCTTCAGCTCTATATTTGCCTCTGACTCATCCCGTCTGCGGTCGTCTTCCCGCATCATCTTCTCGCGCTCAAGTTCCAGTTCTGCCGCTTTCTTTTGGATGTTCGCCTGGATTTCAGACATCTGGACCTGGATCAACTGTTCGTTGATATCAGGCTTTGGCGGCTCCTGCGGCTGTTGAGGCTGGTACTGAGCTGGATCAGTGAAGTATCTGTTCACATCTTTGATACCGCCCAGCTCCAAGGTTGTTACCAACGTGTTGTAGTAATTTTGTGCGTTAACAATGGGGTTGTCAGGACCGAGCTGCTGGAGGAGCTTCTCCTGGATCTGCATGATTTGCTGCAACAACATTAACCGCTCCTGGCTGCTACCAGCTCCCAGAGCAATGTTGGTGACCACATCCATGTGGATGTTAAACGTGTCTGGAGCGATTGGAATAAATTGATTGCGCAGCCGCACCACTTGGGCCTCTTCAACATTATCGTGCGCCAGCTTGAGCAAGCCTTTGTAGAGCCGTGTCATGCCGTTTTCTGCAAACAGCCGCGCCACCAGCTCTATGCGCTGCTGCGCTGCGTTAATGGTTTGCGTGACTGCAGCCAACGTACTCGATTGCAATTGCTCTGGTGATAGCCCTGCCGCAGCTTTGCTAATGCCAGTTCGGTTTTCGCGGATCTGGTCCAAATACTCCATCATTGGGAATGCGTCCTTGCCAACAAACGGCAAAGAGAAAGGAACCACTGCGCCTGGATTACGCATGCGGATAACGCCACCCGCCTCGTTGTTTAGCACGTCTTCTAAACTTGCCTGGCCTTCGACTACGCCAACCCGTGGGTGCGTAGACATTGCTAACGAATCAAGTGAGGCGCGAAGCACTGCCGTCTTGATGCGCTGAATATCCATTGTCAAGTCAGCCATCGACATACCAAAAAATGCGTGTGGCTCTGGATCTGGACAGAAGTGCGCAAACGGAATTGAGTCCGCTGGCTCGCTTCTTAAAATCTCATATTGATTGCCTGCGCAGCAGATTTTGCGCAGCTCGCTCACGCCATCGCCATTCACGTCCAGGCGCATGTAGGCTTCAACATAGAGCACACGCTTGCGTGTTTCATCATCGCTGTAGTCTTTATCATCGAACTGAGACATGAGCCGCTGGCGGGCTTCCTCGTTGTCCAGGGACATCGAGTCTTCATCAGTCGCGAAGTTCTGCATCTCATCAAAGTCGTAGCCCATCTCGACCAGCTCGCTGATCGTCACATACTTACGATGCGCAACGATGTCCGCGTCATCAAAGTTTCGGGCATCGCGGTTAATCAGAATTTCTTCTGGCGCGACAGAAGCAACCACGATCTTTCCTTCGGTCCTTCTGCGCGTCACTGTGACGCTATGGAGAGGCATTTGATTCTGATCGATTGATGTATCAAGCCTGGTCGTTTCGACGCCAGGGTCGGCGTTCAGGGACGCCAGGGCAGCATCATCCAGGTTGTCGTAATCTTCGCTTTCTATGCTTTCTGTTGTGCGATAAACGTACTTCAGGAAACCGGAGCCTTTGACCAAGGCGTCCTTAAACGTCTGATAAAGAATCTCAATGTAGCTCTGATCCTGGTCGTTCTGCAGGATATAGTTGACATAGTCGGTGGCCTGTTTAGCCATCTCGATGTCTTCTGGACCGCGAGGCGCATACTCCACTACTTTTTCTGAGCCACAAAAAATTCGGATTAGTGACGGCAGCATCGCCTGCACGGTATCGCGAACGTCCATCGTTTGTGCAGTTGAGCGGCCTT
>CALCOW010000114.1 GCA_937899935.1 uncultured Phycisphaerae bacterium | reverse complement strand
TGACCAACATCAAGAACTGCCAAAACTTTGCGGGTGGCTTTTGGCTCTTCCCGGCCAAACGTGGCATTGTCTGGTTTGATGAAGAAACACTTATCGTGGAAAACGCAGACGATGAAGGACGCCCACAATTAGTACTGATCAACGCAAAGACGGGCGACCTTACCAAGACCATCCCACTTAAACTCGATACGCAGAATCTTCGTCGCGATGGACTCATTGGAAAGTTCGACGATGAACATGTCCTCATGTATGTGTCACTGTATAACGATGATGGGTTTAGTATTAATATTGCGACTGCATCGCTAAAAACTGGTGAACTGACATTGCTCGTTGAACGCGCCGGAGATGCACAGTTGATCGGCGATCAGGTGTTCTTCAGCAGAAACGACTCACTCTACGTCGCCAACTACGATGCCGAAACGCATCAACTCATGGATGCTGGCGAACCTGTCCTCAAGGGGCTTTTCTCAAAATATGCCGCACACAGCATCTTTGATATCAGTGATCATGGCACCTTGATCTATCTGCCCGGTGGCGTCCAAGGCGCCAAACGGCGCATCATGGTCAATTCGGGTGATGGCAGCCAACCCACCGGACTGCCCGATGGCCCCTATGACAATAGCTTCAGTGTCTCTGGCGATGGCTCCCAACTCTGTACCACACGGCTCCGCCACGATGGCACTTGGGAAGTCTGGGGTGGGACGCTAGACCCGCCGCGCCTGCGCCGACTGGTGGCAGAAACTGACGCGGATTACTGCTATCCATTGTTGAGCTACGACGGGTCGATGCTCGGCTGCACAAAAATCAGCACCTCCATTAATGGGGAAGAAGGCTCGTACTACGTCGTGCCTATGGATGGATCAAAACCAAAGAAGATGGTGACGAATTTTTCGGATGACCAACAACTTGATATCACTTGCTTTAGCCTGGATAACAAAAGATTGTTAGCCACAAAGCGCGATTCCAACCAGCGCCAGAAAGAATCTATGCTGGTCGAAATCGATGTTGAAACCGGCGAGATCACCGAGTTTCTTTCTTATCTTGGGGGCGCAACGCTGGGCCAATGGTCACCAGATGGAAAGATGGTTGCATTTGTCACATTAAAAACAGGTGTCCCTGAACTGCGTATTTATGATCCTGAAAACGATCAAGTTCATACTGTTTCTCACACACCCGTAATACGTCATCGCTGGTCAAAAGAAGCCGATGGCCAACTCTATTTGATTTACCTCAGCGACACTCAGAACCTCTTTAAGTCAATGGTGAATATGAGCGAAAGTGGTGAACTCACTATTGGGGAACCAATTGCATTTGCTATCACTCCATCAGAGAACATGGTCATTTCAAAAATGGATAATCGTGGAAACCTGTTTTCCATCGAAAAAGGTGAAGATGAGGGCGAGCCAAATCATCTTGTGGTCATCGAGAACTGGCTTGATAGCATCGACGCAAAGAAAAAATAAGAGCGATTCACCACACGCTCATCGACGAATATCTCAATAATTAAAGGACGCCATCATGCGACACTCATTGATCATGGTCCCATTGGCCGCGGCACTGCTCTGTCTCACTGGGTGCATCTGTCCTCCTCATACACCAACGAAACAATCGAGCCTCGAGCTCGGTGCCTTTTCCGTCAGCCTGGCTGTTGAAGACTTGGACACGTCGCGTGCCTTTTATGAGAAGCTGGGCTTTAAGATCATCGGTGGCGCCCCTGAGAAAAACTACCTTGTCATGCAAAATGGCAACAGCACCATCGGCCTATTCGAAGGCATGTTTGAAGGCATGATTCTTACGTTCAACCCCGGATGGAACAGCAGCGCTAAACCATTAAAGCACTTCACCGAT
>CALCOW010000113.1 GCA_937899935.1 uncultured Phycisphaerae bacterium | reverse complement strand
GTCTGCGCCTCGATCGCACCGACTCAAGAGAGCGATGTGCATATAGGTATAAGTGCTTTATATATATAGACTTATGTATTATTCGCCGTCTGTCTTGAAGCTCATCTTTCTGAGAATCCCATCAAACTGCTCTAGATCGAAAAAGCTAATAACCAGCTGACCACTTCCTTTTTTGGTGCCCGTCCGCACATCAACCCGCGTTCCAAGATGCTCCGCTAATCGACGTTCCAAGTCATCAAGGTGGGCGGGTCGCGCCGCCGTGGCCGCTGCTTCACGAACAGCCGACTTTCGTGCCGACGTACTGCCGCTTGCAATCTGTCTCTCTAGCTCGCGAACAGACCAGCCATGCTGGGCCGCTGATCGACTTATCTCTTCACGACGGCTTTCATCAGTTTCTGTCAGTAAGACCTTGGCATGCCCAAGCGAGAGCTCTCCATTGCGAACAGCCGCTTGACTAAAGGGGTCCAGCTCTAGGAGTCGCAAGTGATTGGTCACACTTGATCGATCGATGCCTACCAAATCGGCAACAGCTTTATGGGTGAGTCCAAACCGATTCGAAAGACGATCAAACGCCTGGGCTCGGTCCATAGGATTGAGGTCCTCACGATGCATATTCTCGATCAGGGCCAATTCGGCACTGGTTTGATCATCAGCCTCCCGCACAACAGCTGGAACACGTGATGCCCCTGCTAGTTGGGCAGCTCGCCACCGGCGTTCCCCAGCGATCAACTCATAACCGCCAGCCCCATCGGCTTTTCGCCGAACGACGAGCGGTTGCATTAGACCTGCTGACCGAATCGAGTCCGCTAGCTTGGCAAGCGTGGCTTGGTCGATATCCTGCCGCGGCTGATGTGGATTTGGCTCAATGACCTCGACTGCCAGCATAGAAAGCCCACCTTGCTCAATCATCTCTTCAGATGTGGGGGCCGCTGTTTGGCTATTAGCCGCATCAAATCCATCTGTTGAACTAGCAGAAGCAATGGTAACCGTTGCTGTGGGTCGAACCTCTACTGGAGCCGTTGAGCCAATAAGACTACCCAGGCCCCTGCCGAGACGTCGCTTTGGGGGTTTGATCTTAGGTGTGGTTTTGTGTGCATCCATGCGCTTAGTTCCTTCTATCCATGTATTTCGTAGCCCTCTCACAAGGGCAAACCGTGCCCAGCGACGAGTGGCGATTGATGTTCCACGTGGAACATAACCGAAGCTGTCTCTCCTATGTTCCATGTGGAACATTGTCCCGAACGGGTGATCCCCTTCTAAGACTATCGGACCTCTTGCCCCCATCGCCCCAATATGTTCCACGTGGAACATCTCCAGTAGATCCGCCTTCGGACCCCGAATCAACAGAAATGAGCTTAGAGTTTAATTCGGCTGAATTTGGGACCCCGCAAGACCGATCAAGATCGCGGACCCTGGCAAAAGGGTCAACCGGGAGGCGCCCGATATGGTTAAGCGAGATCCGACACCCATTACTCATGGGCAGGTTTTAGCCCGTCTGTGCGAAACTGAGACGCAGTTGGTCGCTATGCGCCAAGCTCTAGAGCAATCCCAGCGACTTGCCTCAATTGGCTTGCTCACGGCTGCTTATGCCCACGAGATCAGCAATTGTTTAACCCCAGCAGTAGCTGCCTCTGAGCTCATGGGGCTTTTCGATAGTGACGGCACCTCGCAACCGGAGACGCCTCTCGCCGCTGCATTAGCATCCTTACAACAGGCCGCCTCTCTCTCCAGCGACCTCATCGACGCCGCTACTCGACCATCCGAGGCGTGCCCCACCTCCATTCAAAAAGCCCTTGATAAAGCGGTTGCAGGTCTTCAGCCAATGCCCAAATACCATGGCATCACCCTGGAGACCCAAATACCCGATGGCCTGATGGTCCTTATTGAACCCGAGGCCTTAGTTCGCATTATCGTGAACCTGCTACACAACGCCTGCCGCATTCTGCGTAGCCAGCCCGCCGGCCGGCCTCGCCGGGTGGTGATTTCCTGTGAGGCCGCGCCAGATGGCCAGGTTGGTCTCACCATCTCAGATACAGGCCCTGGCCTTCCACCAGATGTGCTGAGGCAATTTCGAACGTGCGGCCTGAACCAGACACCAACTTCATCCAGTCCAGCTCCCAGCCAGAATCCAGAATTTCAGATGCCACAGAATTCCAAAGATAAGCGGGGGAGCAGCGGCGTGGGATTGATACTGAGCCAACGCCTCGTAGAGCAGGCTGGTGGAGAGCTTCTTATTGCTCAGAGCAATGCCAGAGGCACTTCATTCGTTGCTCGACTGCCCATAGCTGGCGGATCTTGTACAGGTCGATAATACATGATCGCGTATTTTAGATGCATTTATACTAAAATTATACGTACTATGACCCATTATCGTGACTGTTAGATCACAATTGCATTAAGCGAGCGCAAAAAGGTAATGCAATCAACAGCATCTCGATCTCGCTATATAGATGCAATTAGACCACAATAGACGTAAATACGCTGCAATTTCAAGCAGTTTAGCTTTACTTACGCGAAAATCTATGCAAATGATTCTAAATTATGCGATCATGTGGCTATGTGCTGACAGGGACTAATATCACATCGTCTGGATGTATATAGAGACATTCCGTCTCCTCTTTGGTGGAGTCTTCTCCCTGTCCCCGCGGTAACGAAGGGTTCAGCTCCAGGACCTTCAGGGCACATCCGTCTGCAAGGGCCACCGTATGTTGGGCTGCTTCGCCCAAGTACATGGTGTCAGTTCGGCGCCCTTCAATCACATTGCCTGGCGCTTCAAGGGTTGACGCAGCACTACGCTTGATTGGCTGAAGCGATTCAGGACGGATACAGCAAATCACCTCTTGACCCTCTTGGCATTGACCATGCTCTTCCATTGTTGCTGACGAACTTGTCAAGGTCCCCGCTACGGTCTGGACTGAATGGAGACCATTTTGTTTCGAACCCAACGTGGCTGGAAGAAAATTGGCTTCCCCGAGAAATTCCGCTACGAAACGACTCTTGGGATGCCGGTAGATCTTCTCGGGGGGGCCAATCTGCTGTGCACGACCATCCTTGAGAACAACCATCCGGTCCGCCATCGACAGGGCTTCCACCTGATCATGGGTGACATAAATCGTGGTGATACCTGACTCGCGACAGATGCGGCGAATCTCTCCGCGCATCTCTAATCGAAGCCTGGCGTCGAGATTAGAGAGCGGTTCATCAAGCAATAAAACGGTAGGTTCAACCACAAGCGCCCTGGCTAATGCGACACGTTGCTGTTGGCCACCAGAGAGTTGGTTCGGCTTTCGCTTTGCATATTGCTCCATTTGCACGCTTGTAAGTGCTTTATTAACAAGCTCTTGTCGTTTCTCTTTGGGCACCTTACGAACCTTCAAGCCATAGGCCACATTCTCTGAAACGGTCATGTGTGGCCAGAGTGCATAGCTCTGAAAAACCATTCCAGTCTGTCGCTTATTCACCGCCAGATGGGTAACGTCGCGATCACCAAAGTGAATACTTCCTGCAGTTGGATCAATAAAACCAGCAATCATGCGGAGCAGCGTGGTTTTTCCACAGCCAGAAGGGCCCAGCAGAAAAAACAACTCACCACTCTTGATATGCAGATCCACAGCATCGACGGCAGTGGTCTGGCCAAAACGTTTGGTGAGCCCTGAGATATGTACATCAGTCATAGAACACGCAGGATAAAGCCCCAAGGCATCCGACTGCAATTCGGTATGGTCCCTAATCTGACCAATTGATGATGATTCAGTGGTGGGGGGCTTAGGAGGGGGCGATAAAGTGGGGGAGTTGGGGAAAAGATTATTCCAGCTCATTAGTTCATAGGACAATAAGCATGGCAAAGGTACGATCAGTCCGATGTCATCATTAATGAACCAGCGGGAAACCCAAGAAAAAACGGCTGTTGAAGAACTTCAGCGCCTTCGACGTTTTCGACGTCGTGGTAAACCCAATCTCTCGGTGGAACCGCTCATTCAAGGCATTCAGTTGACTGCCCAACGGCAACATCGACGACTTGGTACATGTATCGATGCATGGGAGGCACTGGTTCCAGAGCGTCTTCGAGAGAAGACCTGTATTGAATCACTACGCCAAGGCACATTGCATGTCACTGTCACAAGTTCAGCGGTCGCTTTTGAGATTGATCGAGCCGTCCGCTCCGGCTTGTTGGACCAGCTTACAAAACGTGTGGCAGGTAGCCTCCAACGTGTTCGCACACGTATTGGACCCGTTGAAAAAAACAGTCGGCGATAAGTGGCTTATCAAGAGTTCTCAACCGATTCTGCCTCGCCGATGATCTTCATCAGCAGATCTGGAATCCGCCGAACGGCTCCTCCACGCGCCAGGCAGGCGAGTGTCGATCGACCCGTGGCTAATAGAGCTTCACCACACATCAACTCATACCGATGTTTTATCTTGACGCGACTTCCACCTTCGACATAGGTGTGCAGGGTTAACAGATCGTCATAGCGGGCTGGTTTTCGATACTTCACGGCAAGATCGATGACCGCCAAAAACACACCTTCCTCCTCAAACTGCCGGTATGTCCAACCTGTGGCTCGTAGCAGTTCGGTGCGCCCCATCTCAAACCACACTG
The DNA here is from genome assembly GCA_937899935.1 of uncultured Phycisphaerae bacterium. Lineage (GTDB taxonomy): Bacteria > Planctomycetota > Phycisphaerae > Phycisphaerales > SM1A02 > JAQWNP01. The sequence continues at coordinate 9,929 of CALCOW010000113.1, read as the reverse complement.
GATAGCGACTATGGTGAGCAACACCCATTGGATCGCATTCGTTGTAACGAACCCTCACCTCAAGCGTGCCATTATGAAGCTGATTTGGCTCTGGTGTGTTCATACGACTGCTCACGTTTCCCTATTTGCTGTATCGAACAGAAGAACCCGCTCTATGAGTTCTACTTACCAACACAAAAACTAGCAAACACATGGTCAAGCACGTCATCCGGAGGCACCTGCCCAATAAGCGGTTGCATCGCAGTCAGTGCATCACCTAATGCTGCTGCCACCAACTCAGCATGATCGAGTTGACGCTGCTGGGCGCTCATGAGCGCCATTGATGCCGCCTCGGTCAATCCCTTACTCGCGTCAGCGAGCGCTTGGCGATGCTTGGACATCAATCCCGGTGCGGTGCGTGTTGGACTCACCGATAGGTTGGTTATCGCTTCTGCAATCGCGACGTTAAGTGCTGCTAGGCCAGTCCCAGTGATTGCACTCACCATAAGTGCATGCTTATCGCGCCGCAACGGTTGATTAACATCAGCCTGATCACACTTGGTAAGAACGTTAATAACACCTGGACTTTGAGTCATCTGAACATCACCCGTTGAACAAGCAATTTGTACCGCAGCGCGATCAACTGCCGTCGTTGCTGCAATTTGCATTTCCGCATCAAGCTGCCCCGTGCGTTTATCCCAACCAGCAACGTCAACGAGTATGCAGGAAAGTGGCCCCGTTGGTCCCGAAAGAACCAGTGTTTCAGCAAGCACATCCCGCGTTGTGCCCGCGATCGGAGAACTGACCGCTCGCGTCCTTCCAAGCAACGCGTTAAAGAGTGTCGATTTACCGACGTTGGGTGCTCCCGTTAAGACCACCCAAGGAAGTGCTTCATGATGTTCATTCACAGAATACTGCCCCAACCACTGTTGCCATTGTTTCTGAATGTCAACAATGCGCTCGTACAAGTCCGCGGGTTTGATGGCTACGACATCTTCTTGATCTGTAAAGTCAATACCCGCTTCAACCAATGCCAGAAGCTGCGTAATTTCATCACCACTCTGTCTTGCCCAGTTACCGAACGCTTGGCTTAATAGCAGGCATGCGGTCTCTAGTTGCTCATCTGAGCGAGCGGCAATGGCGGCCGCGACACCCTCCGCCTGATTGAGTGTTAACCTGCCGTGCCAGTAGGCGCGCGCCGTGAATTCTCCGGGTTCGGCGTGCCGAAGATTGTTCTTTGAATCAGAAGAGTGCGCCCCGCCAGCTATGATCCTGTTGATCATCCGTTCTAAGAGGTCTGGATTACCTGGGCACTTAATCTCAACAACATCTTCCCCTGTGTATGAGTGTGGTGACGGAAAACTCATCACAAGCACCGGTAGAGTGGAATGAAGCGCCGGATCAATAATGAAACGTGAGTGGCATGTACCTCGCCACTTTGATGCGATCTTTGATTCAAGGCAGTTGTTGACGGCTTCCATCGCCGCATCGCCACTCAGGCGCAGCAGGCCATGTACGGCGCTTCCTGGAGGAGATGAAATGGCGATAATGGTCGCTGCTGTATCCATCAACATCTCACGTATGAATCTGAATTCACAGAAGTCTACCGAAGTGACTAGCGACGTTTCTTGAATCGCGGTGTTGGACCGCGCCGCTTATCTTTGGCCCGCTGCATAGCAGCTTGATACGCCCTTGCCTTTGGATCCTTGGACTTGTTTCCACCTGAGTTCGTCTTATTAACAGGTTTCGAAAAGTCCATAGTCGCAATCTGTTTGCGTATGTGCCGGCCTTCCAAAATACCAATCGAACTTGAGGTAAGGATATACATCGTCAATCCAGAAGGCGCGCTGTACAGCATGATTGGGAAGACAAAGATAATCATGACTTGCATGAATTTCTGTTGACGAAGCATTTCTTTAGACATTGAAGGATTGGGAGGTGGCGCTAAGTACTTCTGTTGGATGTACCACATGACCGCCATCAACAATGGCAATAAGTTAATACCAGTAATATTAACCCAGCCCCAAAGTTCAACTGGCTCTTTAAATTCGCCAAAGAAGTGGTCTGGTGTGGCGAGGTCTGCAAGGAAGGGCCAATCCCAGAACAACTGAAAGAAACCAAAGAAGGCCGGTTGCTGGCGCAAATCAAACGCAAAATAAAGCATTGCGTACAGAGCGACCCAAATCGGCATTTGCAAGAAGAGTGGTAGACAGCCAAGCATTGACAGGGGATTAATGCCCTGTTCCTGCATCATGCGCATTTGTTCTTGCTGTTGCCGTTTCTTGTCGTTGGGATATTTCTTCTTTAGTTTGTCGAGCTCAGGCTTAAGATTACCCATCTGTTTACTGAAGCGCTGCATACTTATCTGCGAGCGTTTCGTTAGAGGGTGCAGCAAAGCTCTCACTGCGATCACGAGCACAATGATCGCAATACCCCAATCAAAGACCACATAGTGCTGTAAGAAGGTCAGAAAATCTAACAAGAAGATGGCAAGCCACTGAAATGTGCAGCAGGCACACATCGATGACATGACATACAGAATCATGCTACTCATTCCGAGCGCTTCATAAGGCTGTTCATCACTAAGGATGTAGCGATCCAATGGACCGGCATACACACCTAGGTGCAAGTCCATTGCGGCACCACCAACAAGCTTCATTGGCTCGCTGTACAACGCTGTAAAGACAACTTCTTCCGGCTGGCCCTCATCATTAACATGCGACTGCACTTCGGCCGTAATAACGCTGACCTCAGGCAAGAGGCTTCGGTTACCTTTGCCTTCAGGGCTGAGAAGCGGGTGCACGGCCAGCGCAAAGTAACGATTGGTGGAAGCAAACCATGAGAGTGTATAGCCCTCTGTTGTGGCTTCTGGTTTGGGCCACAATTCAAAAGCCTCATCGGCAGGTCTCTCTGTTCGATGATCTTTGTAATCCCCAACAACAGTTGAGTATTCCTCAAGAATCTCATCACCAACGACGCGACCCAGCCTGTTTGGATCGTGAACAATCGCCAGTTCATAGCCATACCGAATACGGCGCCGATCCATGTAGCGGGCTCTATCTCGATCAAGGTCGGTGGGACCATACTGAATCCACTGGATGTTCAGTTCTTGATTCGTCAGGTTGGTCAGTGTCTGCTCAAGCGTGATGTCGTATTGATCACCAAGAATGAAACGACGAGTGATCTCAACAACTGGCTGATCATCTTTATTAATGATCTCAAGGCGGAAGGCGCCTGGAGCAGTCTCTTCCCACTGCAATGTGCTTGAAAACACGTCGACTAACTGATCGTTGATCGAGACCTTGCTAGCGCCGAGGATAGGGACCTCAATTGTTTTTGTGGCGCCCTGACTATCAAACCAGCTATACGTCTGTGATCTTTGTAAGACGTAGCGGCGGTTTTCTGGCAAGGGGACACTTGGCGTCTGCCCAGCTTTCTCAGCGGACATATATTCATCGGCCTGCCTACGGGCTGAGGCCGTTTCCCAAATATCACTAAAGACAATCGAGGTGATTCCCGCCCCTGTTGGCGTGAATTCAAGCTGCATGGTGGCGCTCTCGGGCTTGAGACTACCAATCGGCGAAGCCGTTGAAGACGCACCCGGCATCAGTCGCCCGCGCAAGCCTTGGAGTGAGATTTTTTCTTCGGTCGATGGTGTTACAGATGCAGAGGATGGTGTCTCGACGGCCTCCGTAGCCGGCTTATCACTGGGGGTCTCGGCTGCGGCGACCTCATTCTCGTTTGCTTGGGTACGGCCCTCTGATGAAGCACTTTCATCCGCCTCTGTTTTTTCTGGTGCCGCAACGGTTGATGAAGTTGATGAAGTGGTTGTCTCTGTCGTGGATGCCTGCTTCGGCATCACTTCAACTTCTGCTTCGTTCGTGGATTTCGAGCTTGGTCCACCAAAAATGACCGCCAACACGATGCCAAGGGCAACGATGGCCACCAGAAGTGTGATGATGAGACGAAGAACCTGAGGATTCTGCGGTTTCTGCTTCATAAAAAGTCAGTCAAGTGTAGGGAGGCCCGGGGTAAGGTCGCGGCGGCGTTGAAATCTAGCGGCCTTCTCGAAGTCGGTCTCCCAGCCAGTTCGTGAGTTCAGCAATATCGTAGATCTTCTCAACCACCGCTTCGATATCGTACTCCAGTCGATGAAACTCGACCGTCTCTCCATCAAGAATGGCGTAGCTGGCACGTGGATCAAGATCTCTTGGTTGCCCTACAGAACCTGGATTAATGATGGCTTTTTCTTGATCATTAAGTTTATAACGACCTTCTAGATCGTCCGGAGGATAAAAGTCTGGCTCATCAGTGAAGATACCGGGCACATGTGTATGGCCAACCATGCAAAAACGCTCTACGCGGTCGAATACTTGCTGCATTTTGACAGGGCTATTAATGGCATCCTCAGGAAAGATGTACTCGTTAATAGGCCGTCGCGGCGAGCCATGTACGCACAAGAAATTGTCAAATCCCACCCGAACTTGGAGCCGGCCGAGAAATTCCCAGCGACGAGACGCCGCTTCAGCATTGGCTTCCCGCTCAAACTGGGTGCGGGTCCAGTAAGCTGCCTGCTCAGCTGCAACATTGAAATTCGTTGGCTCATAAAGGGCCCCGAAGTCATGGTTGCCCATCAGGCACCATTCACAGTGGTCTGCTATGAGATCCACACATTCCACAGGGTTGGGGCCATACCCCAAAATATCACCTAAGCAGATGACACGATCAACCTTACGGTCAGCTATGTCACCGAGAACGACCTTGAGGGCCTCGAGGTTCGCATGAATGTCACTGATGATCGCAGTGCGCAAAGGATACTCCTGATGCAATGGGAATCGGCGATGCTAAGGGGCTGTGAATCGGGCGTCAATCAGGCCCGGGCTGGACATTGCTGCGGTGGGGGGCTGTCCACATCTGAGAATGTTGCCTGAGAGGGGCGGTGTTCCCGAAGAATGGGGCTCAGAGCGTTACAATGCCCCTCCTCATCCAAAACGCTGGTTGATGAGACTAAACCAAGGAAAAGGAAGATTGCTGTGGCTGATACCAAACACTATGACCTCATTGTCATCGGTTCAGGACCAGGCGGCTATGTCGGAGCGATCCGGGCTGCCCAATTGGGTATGAAAGTGGCGTGCGTTGAGCGTGACAAGTTAGGTGGTGTTTGTTTGAACTGGGGATGCATTCCATCCAAAGCGCTTTTGCACAATGCGCAATTGGTCGATGAAGCCGTCAACCATGGCAAGGAGTGGGGGATTAACTTCACTGGCGCCAAGATTGATTTCAAAACAGTGATTGGCCGAAGTCGTGATCTCACGAAACAACTGAATGCGGGTATCGCTTTTCTGTTTAAGAAAAACAAAGTTGACTACATTGCCGGCCATGCTCACATTCTCTCGGGCAACGATGGATCCTCGCCTTGCCAAGTTGAAGTTAAGAAGGTAACCGGCGACTACTACCACGGTGATGGTGCAGATGTCACCGAAACGATTACCGGTGATAAGATTATGATTGCCACTGGTGCGGCGCCAAAGGAACTACCGTTTGCCAAATGTGACGGCAAAACTATTGTGAGTTCATATGACGCCATGAACCTACCGAAGCAACCAGATTCGATCGTGATCGTTGGTTCTGGTGCAATTGGTATGGAGTTCGCCTACTTCTATAACTGTTTAGGTACAAAAGTTACGGTGATCGAAATGGTCGATCGTATCCTTCCGATAGAGGATACCGACGTCTCGAAGATTGCCCAGAAACTCTTTAGTGCTCAGGGAATCGAATTCCGCACCAACCATACAGTGCGAGCAGTGAAAAAGTCTGGTAAAGGCCAGAAGGTGACGATTGGCCCAATGGATGATGAAAAGAAGTCTGAAGATCTCCAGGCTGATGTGGTCCTTGTTGCCGTTGGTGTGGGTGGCCGCTTTGAAGGACTGTTTGATGAAAGTTTGGGCATTGCGGTGGATCGAGGCCATATCAAGACGGACTACCAAGACGCCGAAGAACCAACCTACCAAACCAGCGTCCCTGGCATCTATGCCATTGGTGACATTATTGGTCCACCGTGGTTGGCCCATGTTGCCTCTGAAGAAGCCGTGACCTGTGTTGAGCGCATCGCCGGACATCACACACTTGGTGTTGATTACAAAGCGATTCCCGGTTGTACGTACTGCAATCCGCAGATTGCATCAATTGGCATGACCGAGCGTGCTGTGAAAGAAGCTGGTCTCGAATATACAGCAGGCACTTATAGTCTGAAGGCGCATGGTCGGGCTATTGCTGTTGGTGCCAACGAAGGAATTGTCAAGATCATTGCATCGAAACCTTATGGCGAGATTCTTGGCGCTCATGTGATTGGCGAAACTGCTTCTGAGTTGATATCGGAAATCTCCTTAGCGATTCGCCTCGAAGCAACGGCTGATGACATCATCTCGACTATGCATCCACATCCAACAATGGCTGAAGCGATTCACGAAGGTGCGTTAGCAACCGAAGGTCGCATGATCCACAACTAAGCATGCTATTAATTCTTGCCCTCGATGGACATTAAGTTTCGACAATCTCAACTTCCAAATGGACTCACTATCGTTGCTGAGGTCAATCCAGCGGCACATTCGGTTGCGATGGGATTTTTTGTGAATACCGGCGCCCGGGACGAAGAGACGCAAATCATGGGCGTGAGTCATTTTCTTGAACACATGATGTTCAAGGGTACCGATACGCTAAGCGCGGAAGAAGTTGATCAGGCCTTTGATGATCTCGGCGCTGTAAATAATGCATTCACTACGAGTGAAATGACGGCCTTTTGGGCACACTGCCTGCCAGAACATCGCAAAGCAGCATTCAACATCCTCGCTGACATCTTGCGACCTTCACTGAGACCCGTTGATCTTGAAGATGAACGACAAGTCATCATCGAAGAAATTGCAATGTACGAAGATAACCCGTTTTGGGTGTTGTATGAGCGTGCAATTGAGACTTACTACGGAAGCCATCCATTGTCTCATCGTGTCCTAGGAACGAAGGAGTCTGTTTCGAACACGAGTCAACAGGATATGAAACAGTACTTCGACGAGCGATACGCTGCGGATAACACCGTACTCTCGGTCGCTGGTTGTCTTGATTTTGACGAGGTGCTTGAGCAAGCCAATGCACTTTGTGGTCATTGGCCATCTTCGGGCACGACTCGTTCATATCAACCGGTGGTGCCTCAACCCAGTGATTTCACCATGCAGTTACCTAAACTGGCCCAAGCATACATTATGTTGATAGCGCCATTTCCAGGGGCGAACGAGGAAGATCGTTATGCGGCGGCTCTGTTATCACACATTCTCGGTGGCGCTGATGGTTCAAGATTGCATTGGGCACTCATCGAAACCGGGCTGAGTGAAGATGCTGCTGCCTACTTTGATCCGCGCGACAAAACAGGTGAGTTCTTAGCGTATGCAGCATGCCAACCAGATCAACTCGAACAAGTAGAGTCATTATTGCGCCATGAAATTGATGGTCTTGTAGATTCGCTTAGTGAATCTGATTTAGAACGAGCAAGAGCCGTCTTTGCAACAGCGTCAACCTTAAGCGAAGAGCTCTCCAGTGGTCGCATGCGGCGATTGGGTCGGCTCTGGACCTACAGCGGGGAATATCGATCATTAGAGGATGAGCTCAAGCGTATCAGTGGTGTTACGTTGGATGAACTACGATCGGTCGCTGAGAAGTACCCCATGCAACCTGTCGTATCAGCCCGCCTTGTGCCCGAAAACAAATGACTGCTCATTTGATGACTGCTCGTTGGTAGACTCAAGACCTACACGAACACATCCACCACCAGCAGCTTTCGCTGCATAAACACCAAGATCAGCACTGCGAACGAGTGTGCCTCGTTCAACTTGCTTTTCTGCTGCGTCGATGGTGCCAACGCCCATACTCGCGGTCACAATCAAGCTTAATGCCTGAGTATTGCCAAGATCACATCCGAAAGGTAATGCTGTGATTGAATTGCACAGCTCTTCCGCTACGGACTGTGCCTCTGCTGTTGAAGACTGAAAAAGTAAAACCACAAACTCATCTCCACCATAACGGGAGATGTGAGCACCTTGAGGCAATCTATCGATGAGGCGTGTAGCAACCTCTGTAAGAACCACGTCACCGACCTGATGTCCATGGGTGTCATTGATCTGCTTGAAGCGATCAATATCAATGAATATCAAGGAAAGAGAAACGCGTTGATTGTTTGCAGCGGTCACTCCATCTCGTAGTGCTTGTTCAAATCCTGCTCGGTTCGCGACACCTGTGAGTCCATCTGTAGAGGCTTGTTGACTGAGCGATTCGTTTGCCTCACGAAGTGCTGTTGTCTCACGTTGCATGGTCAGTTGGTGCTCGATGAGCCTCTCTTCTGCTTCAGCCATAATCCCGTCAACGCTTGTTGCTTCATCCGAAGGAATTCGGAAGAGTGATGCCCCCTCACCAACACCTTCGGTGACACGCCGCAACACCTGTTTGGCACTCTCTGTATCCAAACCAAGTCGACTTCTCGCTTCACTTTGGAACTCGGCGGCTGACGCACGTGGGTCACCGGAAAGAAGACCTTTTGCAGCAAGGTTTGCTAACTGAATGACACGTAGAAACGAACGCCATTGATGCGGGCTGTGGCTCACGTCGTGGTGCCATCGCATCGTGATACCAAGTTGTTCAGGCAGATTCCAATGTTGGGCTATTGCCGCGCCTACATGGGTATGCCCATAACCAAACTGGGCCTTTTCCATAGCTTCGAGTTTGTCATGATCACCTTGCGTGCGCTGCATACATATTTGGTATTCACTACCAAAGATACGGGCGAGTGTGACCATGCCGATGTCTTGCATCAGCGCCGCCAGGAAGGCGATCTCTGGATCACAGATTTTTGTTACCTGTGCGAGTTCACGCGCCGCAACGGCACCATAGATATCGCGACGCCAGTAGTCGACAAAATCAAACTTTGTTTGATTATCTTCACCAGGCTGTGGTCGCATCGTCTCAACAAGACTGAAACCAAGCACAAGTGTTTTGACCGTATTAAGCCCGAGGTAAACGAGCGCCTGTCGGATGGTACCGCACGGGCGAGCGAGGCCATAGTAGCTCGAGTTAACCGTACGGAGAATCTTAAACACCAGTCCCTGATCAAGCTCGATCACTCTGGCAATTTCTTTAAGCTCAATATCTTCAGAAGTAGTCAACTCTAAAACACGAAGCGCTATCGTGGGTAGAGAGGGCAGACGTTGGCTGCTAATGATTTGATCAAGATCAAGACGTGTCATCCACTTAACCTCACCTAAAGGTGTCCTTAACGACCTGTTGAATCGGTATGTGAGATGTGCCGTGAGACACTGCTGCCCCAGCCCACTGCCACAGGTCTAAAGCCGTTTCCTTGAGACCAGTACCCATATCGGCTCACCTTGAGACCCAGTTCAGCCAGATGAACGGCTTCATGACGAACCGGGAGTGGGGCGGACAGATCGACTCAATGAGCCAGGTAGGTCCGAGAATGCCCAACGCATAGCGGCCGTTTCGCGACCGACAATTTCTCGAAGGTAGGCCGCTAGAAGTCGATTGGCTCGTTGCACCACCTCGAGATCCTGAGTGGGTTGATCTCCAGCAGCAATAGCACGAAGGGCACCTATGGTGGCAGCACGCACACGCCAGCGATCCCCTTCACCCGTGTCTAAGACAACACCACCCGCATGAGGACTAAATGCCAGGGTCTCCACATCGAGGGGAAGTTCATGCCCCGTTGAGGCATCCCGATCAATGACTGGCGTAAATCCCCCTGCCGTGAGCAGGCCCCATTGGAAAGCTAAGAGTCCCAACTCAACATGATCAGCCAGTGCCGCAAGAGCTGCAGACAGGCCATCAAAAACGGCGGGGTGTGGGTCATGATCTGTCAAAAGTCGCTGCACCATATCGGCCATATAGAGGGCGGC
>CALCOW010000112.1 GCA_937899935.1 uncultured Phycisphaerae bacterium | reverse complement strand
ATTGGCGAGGCGGGGTCTGCTTCACAGCGAACGCCAGGTGGCAGTTCGATATCAGCAAGCGTCAAAGAAGTTTCCATGGTGCTGAGATCAACACGAATGGAATCGGGGATTGCTCTCACTTTGCAAATGACTTCAAGGTCATTCTGTTCGGAACGGAAAATGGCGCCAGGCTTCTTTGTTTCAGGCGCTTCGCCTATGAATTCCAGCGAGACTTTCACGCTCACCTCTTGGTCAAGGTTGACGCGTGCAAAATCAATATGAATGACATCATCGCCGAGGCAGCCGAACTGAAGGTCTTTGACCAGGCAGGTGGCATTCTTTTGCTTGCCAATCTTGAGGTCAATAACGTGGGCGCCGCCATGAAGTGTCTTGAGAATGTCTTCTGCATCAAGACTGATTGATTCTGGTTGGTCGCCTTGTCCATAGACCACAGCAGGAAGTCTTCCGGCTTTACGGAGTCGCTGGCTATAACGGGAGCCGGTCTTTTCTCGCGGCTCTGCAACAAGCGTGGGGTTCTCTGAGCTCATGATTTCGTCCTTGTATTGCCTGAGCTGGCAGCTTCAGTGGCCGCAGCTCTTTTAGAGCGGTTAATTTCACGGAACAATGCCGAGATCGACATGTCGTGATGAATTCGATAGATCGCTTCGCCAAGAAGTTTGGCGACCGTAAGTTGGGTCAGCATGGGTCGAATAGGATCAAGTCGCCCATCATCATCAGGGATGGTGTCGGTGACAATGACGCGCTATATGGGCGCTTCGTTGAGCCGTTCCATGGCCAGGCCGACCATCACGGCATGGGTGGCAGCGACGATCACATCACGAGCGCCATTTTCCATCACCACGCGAGCCGCTTCGCAGACCGTGCCGGCGGTGGAGACCATATCGTCAACCATAATGACGGTGCGGTTATTGGTGTCACCAATCAGGTGATTGGAAGAGACCTTCATGCCCGAGACACGGCGTTTATCAATGATGGCGAGTTCTGCATCAAGCAGGCTGGCATAACTGGTCGCAACTTTCACATTGCCAACATCGGGGGAGACCAGTACGAGATCACCCAGCTCGCTGCGCATGGACTGCAGATAAGAGCCAATGACCTTGCTGGCTGAGAGGTGATCAACGGGAATATCAAAGAACCCCTGAATCTGAGCGGCATGTAAATCCATGCACAGCAAACGATCAGCCCCAGCAGCGGTAATCAGATTGGCCACCAGTTTGGCGGTGATTGGTGTGCGTCCCTCATCCTTACGATCTTGCCGGGCGTAGCCAAAGTAGGGCACCACGGCCGTGATGCGCCGGGCGCTGGCTCGTTTGAGGCAGTCGATGTAGATCAGTAGTTCCATCAGATTGGCATTGACCGGATCGCAGGTTGGTTGCACCACAAAGCAGTCGCGGCCGCGCACGTCCTCCTCAATCTTGACGATCACTTCGCCATCAGGGAAGAGTTCTGTATTGGCGGCCGCCAGCGGAATGTTGAGGTGGCCACACATCGATTCAGCCAGCTTGACGCCGGAACGTCCTGCAAAGATCTTCAGGTCATCTCGATCAACAGCACTCATGGCGCGATCTCCTGAGTTGGTGTGCGATCCTGGGTAGAAAGCCTGTTTCGAAGAATGGCATCGACTTCAGCAAGATGTTCTGGTGTATTGATAGAGAGCACGTCTTCTGGAGGCACTCCGTCAACGAGTTCGACGGTCTGTCCAAGCTCTTTTAGTCGCATGGGCAGATTGGTGACGTAATACTCGCCAGAAACATCATCTGGTTGGAGCTCTGAGAGCAAGGTAAACAAGGTCTGGCAATCAAAGCAAGCATAGCTGGGGTAGACCTCATGAAGGCGCTTTTGCTCATCGGTGCAGTTCTTCTCTTCCACAATTGCATCAAACCGACCGTTGGCGTCGCGCACGATGCGGCCATACGTCGTTGGGTCAGGAATCACGCTGGTCGCAAGCGTCGCAGCGGCCTGTTTGGCACGGTGTCGCTCGATCATGCGATCGATGGTATGTGCCCGAATGAGCGGTCCATCGCCAGCCAGCACAAGCACATCCCCTCGATCATCTTTGAAATGTTCTTGGGCGCATAAGGTGGCATGTCCGGTGCCCAATTGTTTGTCTTGTACTGAAAAGACCACATCATCAGCTGCCACGGCTTCACGAACATGCTCGGCGCCAAATCCCACAACGACCGCAATCTTATGACAGCCTGCGGCGCGGCACGCATCAATTACCCAAGCAACAATCGGTCGGCCGGCCACATGATGTAAGACCTTTGGCAGATCACTGTTCATTCGAGTGCCTTTGCCAGCAGCCAAAATGACAGCACCGAGTTGTTTCTCGCTGTGTCGATCGTTGGTTGGGCGCGTGTCGTCGCTCATAGCGCGCTGGCCTTGCAGTGTGCTCGTGTCTTGGGTGGGCTCAGGCGGCTTTAGGAAGCTGGCCCGCCAAGACTCGAACTTGGAATGCCTGGATCAAAACCAGGTGTGTTACCGATTACACCACGGGCCAGTGAACCTGCCATGCCTTTGCTGTGCGGTTGACGGGGGCTTTGAAAAAGCGAAGTCCGCGCAGCGAAGCATGCAGGAGCGGCACTGTTAATCCCGAGGCTGGAGCATGACATAGCCGCTTGGCATGCCCCATGCGGCGCCAGATTCAGGTTCATCGAACCTGCCTCTGTCACAGACGGCCCCTCAAAGGGGAGCGTCAGATTGTATGGGGCCAATGGGGGGCGTCAAGGGCCCTCGGCCAGCGAGCTGGTATCGGTACCGTGCATGAGGTAGCCACCAGACCCTCAAGAGCCCCATAAAGCTCATGTTTTTTGTCTTGTTGGGAGGACAGTGGGGTGCAACTGGGGTACTCCTAAAGAGAGAGCGTTCATTTCTAAATTGAGTGTGGGGACTTCCAAGAAAGAAGTTCATGGCTAGGGCGGGAGAGAGAGGCTCCATTGGTCACCTAACTGCGTGCGGCCCTGTGGATGTGTTGAGAGAAATACCCTGCCCGG
>CALCOW010000111.1 GCA_937899935.1 uncultured Phycisphaerae bacterium | reverse complement strand
GCGTGTTTCAGCTAAATCTATGGTCACTGGCGCCCCTGATCGCTTTGGAGATGATGATCGGGTTGCTGATTGGGTTCTTTGCAAGCCTCCCTTTCGTCGGGGTGCAGATGGGCGGCTTACTCATGGGCCAGCAGATGGGGTTGGGGTTTGTGAACTTCTACAACCCAGCGTCAGATTCGGACGCCGATTTGTTGGGTCAGATCTTGTTTTTCATGGCCCTGGCAGGCTTCCTAATGATCGGTGGGCTCGATGCCATTGTGTACGGACTGTTGCAGACTTTTCAGCACATACCAATCGGTACGTTCGCTCTTGGCGAAGAGACAGTGACAGTGATCTTGTCGCTTTTGTTGGCGGCTTGCGAAATGGCCCTTCGAATAGCGGCGCCAGTGTTAGCGATCATTTTTCTGCAGAGCTTTGCGATGGGCTTTGTTGCCAAGACGGTTCCACAGTTGAACATCCTCAGTCTTGGTTTTCCGTTACGCATTCTCATTGGTTTGATCATTCTGATAGCAGGACTCGTCGTTGTTGATGAAGTGATACTTGAAGGTATGGATTCGATGTTGGGCACACTCATGAGTTGGGTAAAGGGACAGTAGCGTCGCATGTCGGAAGATCTTGGCGAAAAAACAGAACAGCCGACACCACGTCGGCTCACCGAAGCGAAGAAAGATGGCCAGGTTGCGCGCAGTCAGGATTTTGCGAGTGCGATTCTTCTTGCTGCGATGACATTGGCGTTGGCTCTCGCTGCCATGCCAATGTTAGAGAAAGCGGGCATCATGATTAAACAGTCGATCTCGCCCGATACTTTGGGCGTGTTAATCGATGCCCAGCAGACAAATCATCTTGTGGCGGCGATGGGGGAGGCAACGACTAAAGTCTTAGTGCCCTTATTAGTGGTAGCGGCCATTGCGGCGATTGTCTCGCATGTGGGGCAATTTGGCTTGATATTTTCGGCCAAAGCGCTCACGCCCAAGTTTGAAAAGTTAAATCCGATCTCAGGGGCAAAGCGAATTTTTGGAATCAACGCCATTGTCAAAGCTGGCCTTGACTCATTCAAAGTGTTATTCGTCATGTTGGTCGCTGTTTGGGCGGCATGGGATCACGCTCCACAGATTCTGGCGTTGCCGCAGCATGATCTGCTGATCGGAACATCGATCATTGGTTGGTTGTTGTTAGACACCGCGTTGCGTATGTTGGCTGTTCTCTTTCTTTTAGGAATTCTTGATTACGTCTATCAGAGATGGAAGCATCGTCGTGATCTGAAAATGACGAAGCAGCAAGTTAAGGATGAAATGAAACAAACTGAGGGCGATCCAGAAACAAAACGCCGTCGAATGCGAATTCAGCAACAGATTGCCATGCATCGAATCAATGCCGCTGTTCCAAAGGCTGATGTTATTGTTACCAACCCGGAACATATCGCAATTGCGATCGCTTATGACGGAGCGTCAATGCAATCGCCGCGTGTGCTGGCAAAGGGCGCCGATTTTATGGCAATGCGAATTAGAGCGATTGCTACAGAAAACAACATTCCTATTGTTGAGCGTAAACCTTTGGCGCGTGCGCTCTACCGTGAAGTTGAAGTAGGACAGGAAATACCCGAAGCATTTTTTCAGGCCGTGGCAGAGATTCTCGCCTATGTCTACCGCCTCCAGGGACGGATGGCAGGATAAGGAGTTAGGCAACAAGCCATTATGCAGGATGCACTTGGCAAAACATCGCGCATGGAGGACTTTGTCGTCATCTTGAGTCGACATCGACACTTCCTCGTTCCAGGAATCATCTTGGCGCTGGTAGCGGTCTTGGTTGTCCCAATGCCACCAGTCATGTTGGACGTGCTGTTGGCGTTCAATATTTCTTTGGCAGCCATCATCCTGCTGACCACGGTCTATATGAGTCAGCCTCTCGAGTTCAGTGTATTTCCAGCTATCTTGTTGGGTACAACGCTCTTTCGTCTGGTGCTCAATATTGCATCGACTCGCCTTATTCTTTCTGCTGATGCGTCCACACCAGCAGAAGCAGCGGGGATGGCAGGAGAGGTCATCGAAGCCTTCGGGACCTTTGTTGCGGGTTCATCGCTGGTGGTCGGCGTCATCATTTTCTTAATTCTGATCATTGTGCAGTTCGTTGTTATCACCAAAGGTGCGACCCGAATGAGTGAGGTCGCCGCACGATTCACACTCGATGCCATGCCTGGCAAGCAAATGGCTATTGATGCGGATCTGTCTGCGGGCCTTATCGATGAAAAAGAGGCTCGCACACGCCGAACCACGATCATGCGTGAAGCGGACTTTTATGGAGCGATGGACGGTGCCAGTAAATTCGTAAGAGGTGATGCGATTGCCGGCATCATTATTACCGTTGTGAACATTCTTGGTGGTTTTGCAATTGGTATGTTCTATAAAGGTTGGAGCTTCAGTAATTCGGTCGACGTATTTACAAAGCTCACGATCGGTGATGGTTTAGCCAGTCAGATACCTTCGTTCATCATTGCCGTTGCAGCGGGCCTCATCGTTGCTCGTAGTGGCGAAAAACAGCGCCTTGGAGATGCGATTCCCAAGCAGCTCGCCAGTCAACCAATCGCCTTGTTTATGGTTGCGGGCTTCCTGATCATCTTGGCTTTCACGCCACTGCCTTCGCTACCCTTGGTGGTCGCTGGAGTGATCATCGCCGGTATCGGTTATTTGCAATGGCGAGGAACGAAGCAACAAGAACTTGAAGCTCAGGCTGCGAATTCGACGCCTGAGCAAGTTTCCACCGAAGAAAATGTTGAGATGCTCTTAGATGTGGACCCACTTGAAGTCGAGATTGGTTACGGACTGGTTCCAATGGTTGATGCGGCGTCGGGTGGAGACCTGCTGGATCGAATTTCCATGGTGCGTCGTCAACTCGCTGTCGAACTTGGCATTGTCATGCCTCCGATTCGAATTCGAGACAACATGCAGCTGTCACCAAATGTCTATCGAGTCAAGCTCCGCGGGGCCGAGATTGGTGATGGTACGGTCTATCCCAATTTGCTGATGGCAATGGATTCCGGTGTAACGACCGGCGAGCTTGAGGGGATCAGTGAACGAGAGCCAGCCTTTGGTCTGACGGCCATCTGGATCGAGCCACAAGTTAAGCCTCGGTCAGAAATGCTCGGTTACACCGTGGTTGACCCGACGAGTGTGATGGCCACACATGTGACTGAGTTGGTCAAATCACACGCCGATGAATTACTGAGTCGCGAAGAAGTCAATCACCTTCTGGATCAACTTCGAAAGCGCACTCCAAAACTCGTTGAAGAAGCAGTGCCTTCCATTGTCACAACAAGTCAGCTTCAGAAGGTGCTTCAAGCACTGTTGCAAGAACGCGTTCCGATCCGTGATCTGGAAACCATTCTTGAGACCCTGGCAGATTGGGCCCCACAGACCAAGGACATTGTTGTTCTTACAGAATATGCCAGACATGCATTGCGTCGGACTATTTCTTCGCAATGGGCTGAAGTAGACGATCAAGGTAAGCCGCGTCTTTTCGTTGTTACGATGGATCCGGCGCTCGAAGAAAGAGTCGGTGGCTATATAGATCGCAGCAATGTGGGCACTTCGCTCAATATGCCACCAGCATTCGCCGCTTCTATTGCTCAAAGTGTCTACGAATCCAGTGAAGCGCTCATCAGAGATGGTCATCAATTGATCGTGTTGGCTTCGCCGGCCGTACGGTCACAGATCAAGCAAATTCTCGATGCTCATCTTCCGGGAGCATCAGTGTTGGCCTACAACGAAATTGTAAAAGGACTCGATGTCGAATCCCTCGGTTTGGTACAGGTTGCGGATACTGAAGCGACCATGCCCAGCCAAGTAGGACCGGCGGCAGAGGTTGCGTAGATTTATGGGTGACATGCAAAAGGCACCCACAGAGAATCAGGAGATCGATACAGTGACAAAGAAGATCTACAGAGCCTATTCCATGACGCAAGCGCTGGCGGCAGTTCAGGCCGATCTTGGTGGCCACGCAGTGATCACCAAAACTCGAAGCTATCGACGTGGGGGATTCATAGGTATTGGTGGAAGGCAAGTGGTTGAGGTGACAGCCCAACTGCCTGCTAAGCAAGCCAAACCAGCTCCTGTTTCTAAGAAAAAAGCTCCGCAATCAGTTGCTTCTCGGGCCTATGCTGCAGCGGCTCAACCCCTTGATCAGCATCAGACACGACCTCACACCATGGCCCCCTTGACGCCCCTGGTCCAAGGTTCTGAGCCAGAGGTGCAGCAGCCAAAGTGTTCTCCAGTAACCCAGCACCTGCCTCGCAGGGTGCAGAGTCAAACGATGCAAGCGATTGCTTGTTCTGACCAGTCAACTTCACCTGGGAAGCCGCAACGATTCATGCTTCAGTCGGTTCAAGCGACGGATTCCTCGGATGACTCACTCCGTCTCAATGCTGGTATGCGTAGTCAGGAAATTGATTCTGCAGTAGGCCAGGTTGGAAGTGCCATGCAACAAGAGCTTGATTCGATAAAGTCGATGGTGTCGACGGTACTCGATCGACAAGAGCACATGCAAAAGGCACCCACGAATGTGCCTGAGGAGCTCTTTGAACAGTATTTACATCTACTCTCTCAGGATCTTTCGGATCAGTTGGCCGAGCAGGTATTAATGACCGTTGGCAGTGAGTTGTCGGAGGAGGAAATCGGTCAAGAGCACCTGGTTCGGGCATCCATTCAGAGGCATTTGGCCGCACTGATTCCAGTCGGCGAGGATGTCAGATTGCAAGTCGGTCGGCCGGGTGAGCCTCGTGTCATTGTCTTGGTTGGACCAACTGGTGTTGGAAAAACAACAACCGTGGCAAAGCTGGCAGCGGCTTGCAAGCTGCATGGTCAGCATTCTGTAGGCCTGATCACCGCGGACACTTATCGCATTGCGGCCGTGGATCAACTTCGAACCTATGCCAACATCATTGGCTTGCCGCTGGAAGTGGCATTGACACCAGCCGACATGCAGCAGGCCATTCATGCCCTCCGAGGCTGTGAACTGATCCTGGTCGATACCGCTGGCCGCAGCCAAAACGACCATGACAAGCTCTCAGAGCTGAGGCAGATGATCGCTGCGGCGGATCCTGATGAGGTCCACTTGGTCTTGTCTGGTACCGCTGGACAGCGTGTGCTGATGCGAGAGGCTGAGGCCTTCTCTCCGGTTGGTATTGACCGAATTGTGCTGACGAAGTTAGATGAGGCGGTGAGTTTTGGCATGTTAGTCAATGTAATTCGCCAGGTTGGTGCTACTCTGAGCTTTATGACCACCGGTCAGGAGGTTCCGGATCATATTGAACCAGGGTCTGCCGACCGATTAGCTGAACTAGTAATGGAGGGTTCTCTCATACATGCATGATCAAGCATCGAACCTACGTTCGCTTGTGCAGTCCGCCGGTGAAACGGGTAGCGCTGCCAGCAGTATGGGGGGGGTTCGTGTGCTGGAGCGGAAGGGTGATGAAAGCGCCCCGAACGCGAGCCGTGAAGCGTCGGCTTTTGTAAGTCTGGGACCTTCGGCGGTTGAGAAGCAAAGTCAACCAATACGTTTGGCTCGCGCCGTTGCGGTCTGTTCTGGTAAGGGTGGTGTTGGCAAAAGCAATATCTCTATCAATCTTGCCGTTGCATTGAGCCAGTTCGGATTACGAGTTTGCGTCTTAGATGCAGATCTTGGCATGGCGAATGCTGACGTATTGTGTAATTTGACACCCAATGTCACATTGGAACATGTGATTGCTGGACGAGCACGTCTGGTTGATGCAATGATTGCCGCACCAGGTGGTTTTCGACTGATTCCAGGTGCGTCAGGAGTCGCAGGGGTTGCTGACTTGGGTCCAATGGCTCGTCGTCGCCTGCTCGAGCAGTTGTCAATATTGGATCGAGCAACTGACGTGCTACTGATTGATATCGGTGCAGGCATTGGTTCGAATGTG
>CALCOW010000110.1 GCA_937899935.1 uncultured Phycisphaerae bacterium | reverse complement strand
ACTATTTCTTGATTGCCATCCCTACACCTGAAGATGCCAAAGAATTTTTCGACGGCCAAACACACATCGGTGGAATCTATGAGCATGGCCATCGGCGTTTGGTTGCACGAACCGTCGGCTCCAACTTGCGACATGAAGTAATTCATGCGTTCCATTGGGGGCATATGGATAAGCTCGGACAGCGTCACCCGATTTGGATTCAAGAGGGATTGGCCTGTCTCTATGAGGACTATGAGATTTCGGACGCTGGTGAATTGGAGTTCATCCCAAACAAACGAAACAATATCGCCGTTCGACGAATGCGTTCTGGCACTTTGATGCCCTGGGATCAACTGTTTAAGATGGATGTCAATGACTTTATGAATGTCAATCAGGCACCACACCTCTATCCTCAAGTACGTTCAATATTTGAATTTATCGCTGACCAAGGAAAATTGACCGAGTGGTACGCAACGTACATTGACCACTTTGACGCTGATCCAACTGGACGAATCGCGTTTGAAAAAGTGTTCCAACAACCACTCAATAAAACCGAGCGTGCTTGGCGAATTTGGCTGCTCAATCGCCCCATGATTTCGGAACGGATTGTGGAGGGGCAGGCCGCCCTTGGCATTCGTTTTGGCCCACTCACCTCGAATGATGGTGTGAAGATCTCTCAGGTGCTGGAACGCTCTGCGGCCGCTCGAGCTGGGCTCCGGCGCGGGGACGTCATCATGGCTGCCAACGATCAACCAATCCGAAGTGCGGACGAATTAACACGATTTATGGCTGAATGTCGAGTTGGTGATGAAATCAGGCTCATGATTCGACGAGGAAGTCAATATGTACCTCATATACTGGAACTAATGCCTCTTAAATCGCCGCGTGGGAGGCCTTGATGAGCAATTATGGCCTTTCTCAGAGGATGCTTTGGTACCAGCATTGTGCGGGCTATAATCTAAGTACCGATAAAGGTCCGCCACCTTTCGGCGTCCGGAAATCTCTATGACCCCAACCCACGACCGTCGATCAAGTTCGCACTTCAAGAGGTTCTTTGTTCGTGGACTCGTCATTTTGCTGCCGTCGGTATTGACGCTATGGCTTCTGGTGACCGCATACCGCTTCGTCGACTCTTCTATTGCGCAACCAATCAATAGTGGTGTGCGAATGGCCATCGTCAATACACCAAAGGTCTGGCCCTCTGTCACAGAGTCATGGGACTTTGAGCCGAATAATCAGCAGCTGGCTGAAGGTCGAACCAAACGAGGGCTTGATCCGACTGATCAATCGCAAGATTCAGCCATCAAAATTGAGTACCGGACCAACGCTGTCGATAAATGGTGGGAAAGCCACTGGTACCTAAATTTCATTGGCATCGTCATCGCTATTCTGGCGGTTTATTTTGCTGGAAGGCTGCTCGGCGGCTTCTTTGGTCGTCGGATTTACCGACAACTAGAGCGTCTGATTGAGTCCGTCCCAATCATTAAACTCGTCTACCCATACATTAAACAGATTGTTGACTTTCTCTTCGGCGAAGACCAGCCAATCAAATTCAATCGTGTCGTTGCTGTCGAATACCCACGAAAAGGACTCTGGTCCGTTGGTTTCTTGACAGGAAACACGCTCAATACGATTGCTGAACGTTCGGGGGCCGCCGTTACTGTATTCATCCCAAGCTCACCAACACCATTTACGGGTTATACGATTACCGTCCCGGCCAGCGAAATCATCGAAGTTCCGCTGACGGTCGAAGAGGCGATTCGCTTCACCGTGAGTGGTGGTGTATTAATTCCTGGCCGTGAAACGGAATCTGGCCAGCCAGAGATGGACCAAAGCGTCCAGTCCACTCCGAAAGGTGAGGAACTGGCTGCGATGGCCAAGGCAAGCTCAAAAACTTTGAAGACCCCAGCAAACGAATCAGTCACGCCGCCCACGGAGCAAGCCGCCTCATCAGAGGCGCCTCCCCCACGGCAGCCTCAGACTGGAGATTTGTTCGGGTCATAAGGATGGAGAGAGCACTATGCAAATTAAGCTCAGTAGTAAGCACATGGAACTCACAAGAGCAATCGAAGATTATGCGCGAAGAAAGGCGGAAAAGCTCGATCGTTTTTTTGATCGAATTCAGCAAATAGAAGTCGTCATCGACAGGACGCGGAATGGCTACTATACAGAGATTATCACTGACATCGAACATCATGATTCGATCGTTGCACACGGAGACAATCTTGATCTTTATGCATCAATCGACCAAGGAATAGATCGCTCGCAGCGACAACTGACTGATCATAAAAGCAGACTGAGAGACAATAAGCACTAAGAGGACGCACGTAGAAATGAAGCTCCGAGAAATCGTCGTTGAAGACGCCATCATTCCAAATATTGAGTCAAATGATAGAGACGGGGTCATCAATAGCCTGATTGATGCCTTTGTGGCCGCCGGGAGTATTGAACCCAGCTTACGAGATGAATTTGTGAAAGCAGTTATTAAGCGTGAGAACCGCGGATCAACTGGCTTTGGACATGGTGTTGCGGTGCCACACGTTAAACACAAAGCGATAGAGAAAATGGCTGTAGCCATTGGCGTCAGCCATAAAGGCATCGACTTCAATTCACTCGATCGACAACCTGTTCATTCTGTCTTTCTTTTATTGAGTCCAGAAGACCGCCCTGAAGATCATCTCGATGCGATGGAAGCGATATTTGGACATCTTAGCCAAGAGACTTTTCGTCGCTTTTTGCAACAGGCGCACACCACTGAAGACATACTCACCCTGCTCGACGAGGCTGACGCGCAGACCTCTGCACCCTGATTCGCCATCAAGAAGAGAATCAAGACTGCCATCGAGAGGTGGCTACTTTTCTTGAGACTGGACCTTCTCAAGGCCAACTTGGCCCAGCATTGATGTATAGGACTTCGACTCACGTGTCTAATAGCGCACAAGGCATTGTCACCATTTCGAATCGGCTTGGGCTTCACGCCCGGCCTGCGACAGCCCTAGCGGAACTCGCTGGCAGTTTTACTGCAGAGATAAAGTTGCGCCGAATCGATACGGACCACCAAGTTGATGCCAAATCAATCATGCAACTACTCATGCTCGCCGCCACGCGAGGAACAGAGCTGGAAGTCACCGCCGATGGAAATGACGCCTCCGAAGCTCTTGCTGCAATCGCTGATCTGGTGTCGTCCCATTTTGGTGAAGAGTAAGTGGCTTGGTCGGCCTAACCAATCTCTTCCGCATCAACATCACGTAACATCAGAGCGCGAGCTGCTTCAAGCGGCTTGACACCACCAAAGAGGACCTGATGAACGGCTTCGGTTATTGGCATCTCCACAGAAATCTTAGAAGCAAGCTGTGTTACTGATTGTGTCGTCGATACACCTTCAATCACTGAATGTGTTGATTCATGTATTGCCTCTAAAGATTCTCCACGACCTAATCGCTCTCCACACGTCCTATTACGTCCATGCGGACTAAAACAGGTGGTTGCCAAGTCACCAACACCGGCGATACCAAAGAATGTGTCGACGCGAGCGCCCATCGCAACGCCCAGGCGAGCAATTTCTGCAAGACCGCGAGCCAGAAGAGCAGACTTTGCATTGTCGCCAAGAAGTAATCCATCAATCATTCCTGCAGCCAAGGCAATCACATTTTTGGTGGCCCCAGCCAATTCAACCCCAATCAAGTCATCTTGTTTATAGACCCGCAGCCATTTGACGAGGAAGGCATCTTGGATGCAGGCGGCCACCTCGTCATCATCTGCCGCAGCCACCATCGTGGCAGGTTTATGCTCAGCGAGCTCAGATGCAATAGTCGGCCCAGATAGAGCACAGACAGACGGCTGGCCCCCTCCAGAGTGCTCTATGGCCTGCTCGATGATCTCAGAGGGCCGCAGCAATGTCTGCATTTCGATGCCCTTGGAAACACAGGCCACTGGTACTCCTGCCGGGCAGTTTCCTCCCACCCGTTCCCAGACCGAGCGTACAAATTGCGTAGGAATCGCATTCACCACTAATTCAGCCCCCTGCAATGCGAGCGAATCATCGGCCGTCACTTCAACCGAAGGATTCAGCTTGTGACCTGGGAGTCGCTCGCTAAATCCTTTTTTAGAAAGAACTTCTGCTGATTTACTAAAAGGGCACCACATCCGAACATGCATCCCTTTGGCCAGGAGCACATCGCTCAATACCAGACCCATTTGCCCATCACCCAGAATTGTCGCTTGCTGGACCATAGCTCGTTTCATATCCCCAAGTGTCTTGCGAGCCGATGTAGGCTACGCCGATAAACTATCCGGGGCTCAGATTTGATAGGCTGAAGCCCCAATTCCGAACCTGGCTGACCACATAACCGTACCAAACTATTCGAAGTCTCTCACCGGAATGTGGCCACAGTTCGAACGAGATTTGACCCCTGCTGGAGCCGAAGATGTCTGAAGTCACGTTACCTGGCGATCTTCCAACAAATGCTGATGGTCTCAATGACCCCGATCTCCTTGGCAGTGGTGCTGAAGGCGTCGAGCGAAGACTTCTGATTGCCCTTGCTGGAGGTGTCCTGCTCGCCGTCAGTTGGATTGCCTGGCTGATAGGTGTGGACCAACAAGTGGCGCAGATACCCGCCATCATCGGTGCCATCATCTTGATGGTCCCCCTACTGATCGGTGCCTGGCGAGAAATTTCCACCTCAAAACCATCGAGTGATTCACTGGCATCGCTGGCGGTCCTCGCTGCTTTTGCAAGCGGTCTGTATCTGGCCGCAGGATTCATCGCTTTGTTCCTCTGGATGGCCAATCTCATTCTGAGTCGAACTGCTTGGGGAGCTCAAAGAGCAATTCGCGAATTACTGGATCTGACACCAGACATCGCCCGGCTCGTCAGCGAATCAGGTGAGCAGGAGGTATCGCTCTCGCAAGTTCGCGTCGGAAATATCGTGCGCGTGAGACCTGGTGAGAACCTGCCTGTTGACGGTCTCGTGACGACTGGTATCAGTAACATCAATCAAGCTTCGCTGACTGGTGAGGCCGTCCCTATTCAGGCCGATGTTGGTACCGAGGTGTATGCCGGTACCACCAATTTGACTGGACAGATTGATGTCAAGGTGACCGCGGTTGCCGGAGATACCACGATCGGTAAAGTCGAAGCACTGATCCGCGAAGCAGAATCTTCCAAAACACAACGCCAAGAACTCATTGAACAACTCTCCAGCTTTTATGTGCCTGTTGTATTGATGGTCTCTTTTCTGGTGTGGTATTTCACGATGAAGAGCCCCGACCCAATGGTCAGTGAACAAGCCGCTGTGCGAGCCATCACGGTTTTGGTCGTGACTTGCCCAGGCGCCCTGCTCATCGCGTATCCCACGGCCATGGTTGCTGCCTTCGCAGCGGCCGCTCGTCTCGGCATTATGATCAAACAAACCCGCACACTTGAAGCTGCTGGTGCCATTGACACCGTGGTACTCGATAAGACCGGCACGTTGACAACCGGTAAGTTTGCGGTCAGCCGACTCGCCCCAGCAGACGGAGTTGAAGGGGCAGATCTTTTACAGGCAGCCGCTGACAGCGAACAACACTCAAACCATCCACTGGCCAAGTCAATACTGGAAACGGCTGAAAAAGCTCGTCTGTCACCCCATAAAATTGAACAGTACGAAGAAGTGCATGGACGTGGCGTCATCGCACATGGGATGGATGGAGATATCCACGCTGGTCGACCAGACTGGATTGCTGAAGTAGCGCCACACTCGGAAAAGGAAGTCAATGATGTCGAATCAAAGATCGAAGGAATGTCTGGCGTCCATGTTCTGAAAGCTGGCCGATATCTAGGCGCTGTTGGACTTGAGGACAGACTCCGCCGAAGCGCTCCTGAAGTTGTTTCTGATCTACGCAAACACGGTGTCCGACGTGTCTGTATCTTCACCGGAGACAGACTTGCCGTAGCCAAGCGAGTTGGAAAAGCAGTTGGTGTTGACTCGATTGAAGCTCAGTGCCTTCCAGAGGAGAAGCACCAGGAACTTTCTTACCTACTCGACAAAGGCCATCGAACGCTCGTCGTTGGCGATGGCATTAATGACGGCCCAATATTAGCCTCGGCCGATGTTGGCGTCGCGATGGGTCTTTCTGGTTCTGACATTGCAACGAACTCAGCAGGCGTAGCTTTGATGAATGACGACCTTCGCCATATCCCCTTCCTGATTGCACTCGCTCGCAAAACACGTTCGATCGTGGCACAGAACATTGCGGCCGCTCTTATCCTTGCAGTTGTTGGTTTGGCGCTCGCTGCCACCGGCATTTTTCAATACTTCGGCGGCATCTATATCACACCGTTTTACTATGCACTTGGATATGTATTCGTGATACTTAATGCACTACGCTTGGTGCGCTACGGTGAAGAGTTTGCAGAGCATGAGGGTGCACGCCGTCGGATCGAAGCGGCGCGCATTGCAAAGCCCAGCCGGGGTGCGAAAG
Source organism: uncultured Phycisphaerae bacterium (assembly GCA_937899935.1). Lineage (GTDB taxonomy): Bacteria > Planctomycetota > Phycisphaerae > Phycisphaerales > SM1A02 > JAQWNP01. The sequence goes on along the minus strand of CALCOW010000110.1, from coordinate 421 downwards.
CAGCTTAATTCATTGCCGTTATGCGATGGTGACGTCTGGTGATAAGTAAACGTCTTGAATTGCATTGAGTAGCTTCACGCCTTCGTCCATCGGTCGCTGAAAAGCCTTACGCCCACTAATGAGACCCGTGCCGCCGGCTCGTTTATTAACCACGGCGGTGCGTACCGCCTGGCCAAAGTCATTGTCGCCAGAGGCCCCACCGGAATTGATGAGGCCGGCGCGTCCCATATAGCAGTTCATGACCTGATAGCGGCACAGGTCAATTGGGTGATCACTACAAAGCTCGGTATAGATTCGCTCATCATACTTTCCATAGCTACCCATCTTCTCGTTGATGGCTTTGTAGCCGCCATTCAGTTCTGGGAGCTTCTGTTTGATGATGTCTGCCTCTATAGTCACTCCAAGGTGGTTGGCTTGTGCC
>CALCOW010000109.1 GCA_937899935.1 uncultured Phycisphaerae bacterium | reverse complement strand
GCTCCCGACTTGGGATTATGACTTCTGTTACAGGGGTGATCCTGAACGAACATTAAGTTGGATCTTTTTGTTCAATGCGATCAACTTCTGCTATTGGAAAGTCGTTTAATGGGCCCGGTGGGACTCGAACCCACATGAGGTTATCCCTCGGGGGATTTTAAGTCCCCTGCGTCTGCCAATTTCGCCACAGGCCCTGGGGCATTGTACCGGCAGTAGATACAATACACGTTCTAAAGAAGGAGGTCTCCCATGACCAAAAAGAGATTCGCTTTTGCTCTGGTATTGAGTGGGGTGGTGGGTGGGGGTTTTATTACTCGTTCTGCTGCATGCGATCAAAAACAAGTGGCAGATCAAACCTCGTCAAGTCAGCAAACAGAAGATCATAAGCTGATCGTTAATATCAAGGATCCGAGTGGCGCACCCTTACAAGGGGAGGGTTTTCTGATTAGGTCAGATGGCCCTTGGTCTCTCAGCCCTTTTTGGATAGGCACTGATAGCTCAGGACAGATCTCAATAGATTTGCCCAATGAAGATGGCCCTCTTTCTGTTGTATTACGTGGCGAACAATTTGGATGGGAGGTTCACTCGATCCCCACCTCCAATGAGTCTCACGTGATGGAGGTGGTGCCTGGGCCGAGCCGAACAGTTCATTTACAAATCACTGCTCCCGAAGGCAAGAAACTGCCAAAGGATTTAGCACCAGCAATTTTTGCGACTGACATGGGAACGATTACTTGGGATCGTAATGTCGAAGAAGCTGACCAGATTGGGGCTGGTCAAAAACAGTCTTTTAGTTGCGCCGTTCTGAAAGAACTCGGTGCGGGCCAATACGAATTCCAGGTGCCAGTCGATGTTGAGGCTATTTGGGTGCTTGTGAATCATCCGGGTTTCATACGGGCTGCTGCTTCAGAGTTACTAAACCCAAGGGCTGCAGATGGACAATTAAAGTTTGAGTTGCCTCAGCCTATCAATATTGTCTTGAATTTTAAACCTGATGAATCAAAGCCACATGACTATCAAGTTCTTCGAGGTGAGTTATTAGTCGCTCCCGATACCTCAAGATGGGAGATCGTTATTGACTGGTTTAGTACCCAGAAACCCACGTACGATTGGGAGTTCAATGATCTTGCTCCGGGGCTCTTTGCAATCGACGCTTCCGCAGACACGGATATTGGTGGTGAAGAAGTAGTCACTTACAACTACTTTGGTGAGCTTGATCGAACGAGCGGAATCGAAGTAAGCGGCGGCGATATCAACAACAGTGATGTCAAGAAATACGCGATTCCGATGCGCAGCTGGGACCAGCAGTTCATGGAAACCCTCGCGCACGGACCTGGCAAGTTGTCTATTAAGGTCAAAAACGCTGATGGTACACCTGCGGTAGGTAGTCGCGTTGAAGTTGTGCATTTGTTGGATCGATTTAACAAGAGCGTTGTGAGTTTCAGCCAGACCGTTCCAGATTCTGGAATAGTCGAAGCGACGAACTTGCCTCTTTGCCGAAGCTCATTCTTCGACGGTGGATATTTGATGGTGGTTGTCGATGATGCGAACCAGCAAGAGATCGAGCAGGTCGCAGATGTGGGCGAAAAGCCTGTTGAAAAGACAATCTACCTTCCACCTATTCCAGGTATGGAGGCGCCCAACATTACCCTAAGACCTCTCGATGGCTCTCAGGATTTTGATCTTAAGTCTCTACGCGGAAAGGTTGTGTTCCTTGACTTCTGGGCAAGTTGGTGCGGTCCATGTCAGGCGCCGATGGCACACAACAACAAGCTGATGGAAGCACGCACCGATTGGAAAGACAAAGCGATCATTGTCGGAGCCAGTATCGATGACGATCTTGGAAAGATCCAAGAGCATGTATCAAAGATAAACTGTTGGAATGTCATGCAGACATGGTGTCCATCGGACAATGATGGATGGAATTCTACGGCCGCCAAGCGTTTTGCTGTCCAATATGTACCTGTCTGCTTCCTCATTGATCAAAACGGAGTGATACGGTGGACAGGACATCCAAACGATATTGATCTAGAGGCGGAGATTAATGAGCTTGTTCTTGAGCATCCCAATACAGGTGAGGCAGGGCAGATTACTGCTGAGACGAATCACTAAGTGTTACTGGATTTAGAGGTATTTATGTCGAACACCCTTCGTTGGTTTATCGCTTTAAGTATTGCCGTCACTGGCTTGTTGGGTGCGGCACTTTCCGCGCAGGAAGCAGATCCACCGGTATCAGAAGGAGTCGACGACGCGGCGTATTGGACTTCAGTCTTTCGGGGTGAGACGGTGCTCCGTATCGATGTTTATTTGACTCAAGATAAATGGAACACAATGGAACCAGACCGGCCTCAGAGCCGCGGTCGCGGTGGTCCTGAGGGCCGGCCAGATCAAGCGCCACGACGGCCCAATGGGGTGGTGCCGCAAATTGAAAACCAACAGGCGACACCTCCTGGCCATGAACCAGGGCAGGGCATTCCGCCAGCAATGCCTGGACCAATGCCAGATGCGAGTGAATACGAATACGTGCCAGCCAAAGTGGTCATTAATGGTGAAGTGTTAGAAAGGGCTGGTTTGCGGTTCAAGGGCAATTCGTCTTATCGATCTTCAGCGCGCAGTATGAAGCGGCCACTTAAAATTGACACCAATAAATTCGTTGATGGTCAGGAATTTCACGGACGAACCAAACTAAACCTTTCGATTTCCTTTAAAGACCCCGCGTACATTCGTGAGAAACTCGGTTATGGCGTTTACCGTGCAGCGGGTCTTCCAAGCCCAGGCGTTGGATGGAGCACCGTCACACTCCACTTCGAAGACACTGAGCAAAAACAGGTGCTTGGCCCTTACGTAGTTATTGAGCAGGTTGACAAGGCCTATATGGAAAGAAAATTCGGGGAAGAAGCGGGCAATGGCGTCTTGTTTAAACCCGAAATTCCAGAGTGGCGATATCTGGGAGAAAACCCAAGTGCTTATGCAAGGTACGACATTAAGTTTGGCGCCAAAAATCAAGATATGGTCTTGAGATTTGCTCAGTTGATACGCCTTATTAACGAAGCGCCAGATGATGTCTTTCGAACACAGATCGGATCAATGATTGATCTTGATATGCTTGCAGGTTATCTCGCCGCGACGTCACTGCTGGTGAATCTCGACAGTTACATAGGCATGATTCACAACTACTACATCTTTATTGACCCACGAGATGGGCGTGCGCGACTCTTGCCATGGGATGTCAACGAGGCTTTCGGTGGCTTCGGCCTTGGTGCACCAAATCACGTCCTGGTGAATTGGTCGATTCAAAGACCTTGGGTCCAAGAACGACCCTTGCTTAAGCGACTTTTCGAGATGGCAGAATTCAGAGAAAGGTATCGCGATAAGATCAAGTCGTTGATGGCAGGAGCATTTACCAAGCCAAGACTGGAAGCATTGATAGACAAGTACATGAAAGTCATTGCGCCCTTAGTACAGAACACCCAAGGTCCAGCCGAAGTTCAGGAGATGCATCAGAGTATTGCGGGAAATCGGCTAGCGCCAGATCAAGCACCAAACGGCAGGCCACAACGCAGTCGTGGTGCCGGCGGGGTTCCTGCATTAATTCCTTTCATCATGGCGCGCATCGATTCAGTCCAAGCCCAATTTGATGGCACTCGCACTGGAGAAATTATCTCAGAAAGACTGCGTGGTCCTAAACGTGATCGAAGGCCTGGGCGCGGAAGAGGTTTATCAGAGCAACCTCGTCCACCGCTCGAGAATCAGCCAGCTGAACCTGCCACCCCAGGACCGTCCGAGTCTGGTGGCGCTGAATAACCACGTGCAGTGATCTGTCGCCACCACAGCGGAACGAGCATCAGGCCAAGAGCCAGACACACAATTGGCCACCAACGGTTCCCATCTGGTGCTGGGATCAGCAAGCGTGCAACACCATAGAGACAGCAGAAAACACTCGCTGATGCCACCGCGGTAGCACCGAGTTCAACAGCCAGGCGAAGCCGTGGGCGCCGCGCCTCTTCGCCACTTTCCTTTGCAGTTTGCCCCCAGAAACCCGCCGGCTGTACCCTTTTATAGAACGCATTTAGTTGCTCTCTATCAGTACGTGGACCCACCAAAGCAGCGATCACTGCAGCCGCGGTTGAGACCAATGCCATCAGGCCAAGCCTGATCCACTCACCAGGTTCTCCGGCATCAAGAATGCCTTGATGCGTCAATATCAACAAAATTGGCGCGGTGACCACAGAGGCAATGATGGCAGCGAACTCAGACCATAGGTTGATGCGCTCCCAGACCCAGCGTAACACTAGAACACTCCCGACACCTGCTCCGAATAAGAGTGTCAAATACCACGCCTCTTGAATTGAACCCACAAATGGAAGCACGATTAGAGCCAATGCGATGACGAGAATGTTCGAGAGCCGAGCAATAATGACGAGTTCTTTGTTCCCTGGTTCTCGTTTCAGCCAACCTTGACAGATAGCTCGCTTATAAATGTCATTGCTCCAATAACTCGCACCCCAGTTCATATGGGTATCCAATGTGGATGCCAGTGCGGCAAGCAGGGCGACCAGAAGAATGCCCAAGAGTCCCGGTGGCATATAGTCGTGAATAGCGACCACAAAGAGCCGCTCTCGACTGCCCGTGAATCCGTCAACTTGAGTGTCGGAAGGGGTAAATGGATACAGGACAAGAAGGGCAACGCCAATAAGAAGCCATGGAAGGCTTCGCACAAAGATCTGTAGCCATGTGAAGACAACGCCAGCAATCGTGGCTTGTTTTTCGTCTTTGCATGCCATTGATCGTTGGGCGAGATAGCCAGTGCCATCGGCATTGATCTGAAAAAACCACTGTAAGCCCAGCAGTATGAGAAATGGCATAACGGCAGCACCAAAGCCAGGAGAAAACGACAAAAGGCTGCCAGCTTCGTTATATCCATCGGCGACGACACCATCAGGTAATGGGGGATACAGTTGAGTAACTTTGTCTGTCAGGGTGGCAAGGCCACCAGCTTCACCAACCAGCACCCATGCGAGTGCTATGGTTCCAATGATTGCAAGTACAAATTGCGCAATATCAGTTGCGACAACACTGCGCAATCCACCAGTAAGCGAGTAGAGACTGACAAAGATCAAAATAGCAATCAGACTCAGCACATTGTTCGTGGTCGCTATCTCGACTGGTAGCTCAGAGGCAGGCGCTTGAAATTGCAGTCCAAGACCACTTGAGAGACTCGATGAGAGTGACTGGTAGAACCAATCTGGAAGCCAATGATGCCAGCTCAAGAAAACTTCCGAGATGGTGAGTGTTGCCGTCAAAACCATCGCGAGCACCACACAGTTAAAAAGCGTGCCGTAGTAGAGCGCCTTGAGTACACGTAAGAGCACTAGGCCTCTGCCGCTGTAGCGCACTTCGACAAGTTCGGCATCCGTGATCACTCGAGCGCGCTGCCATTGCCCAGCCAACAAAAATGCCATCAGCAAAAAAGCGATGGCGTAGATCCAGAATCGCCACACCATGAAGATGCCGCCGGTGGCGATGAGCCCCATCACAGCCAGTGGTGTGTCGGCGGCAAACTGTGTTGCGGCCATGCTTGTACCGGCTCGCCAGCCACCGAGGGTGCGGCCAGCCAGAAAGAACTCAGAAAGGCTGCGAGATGCTTTGCGGCGGGCCATCAAGCCCGCGCTGATCGAGTAAATGACAAACACCACGATGATCAGAAGGTCCCACACACTACAACTCCAAGTAGGAACGAACTAACTGGTGGTCCTTAAAAATGGCATTTCACAAGACTTGACATTAGTATTTATGGTTGAGGTTTAACTCCACCGCCAGGCGTACTATCCACCATGTTACTTGGAGGCGCCATTTTTAGCGGTCGCTGATTTAGAAGAAACTAGGCCCTAGGCTATTTCTCTATAAAGCCTGGCCTTGGAAAGGGCTGCCATGGTCATTCGGCTATTCACAAAGATCTTGATCGTCACGCTGGTGCTTGCATCTATCGGTGCGGCAGCTCAATCAGCTGGTGTTGTTCCAGACCCACCTGGGCTTGACAAAGCGGACAGCCCGGAAGCGAAGGAAATGATCAAGAAGGTCTGGGCCCAGATCGACAAATCCCCAAAGACGGTTCATCTTCAAATGAAGGGCACCGCACTTGATCACGAGATGACGGGAGAGACCTGGTTGGGTGATGGAAGCATCGTCACGAAGGTCACCGTTGAATCGACCGGCATGGTCACGGTTCTCGGTGACATCGACAACACGACATTCAAGGCCGTCAATGGGAAGCCGGTCACCATGACCCTGAAGGAGCGGATCAAACAGATGGCCCTTGCGCATCCACATGAGATGATGCGGATGCTGTTCGAGAAGACGACGAGGATCACGGTTGGCCACGGCCAAATAATGCACGATAAGACAACCGATCTCATCCTGCATGGGTTCCCCCATGGGAATATCTTGATGCAGTTCTACGAGGATACAACGCTCGCAGCAATGGTGGTGCATCTCGACCATGGGATGATGCATGCGACGATTTATGGTGACTACAAGGAGTTTGAAGGTCACAAGGTTCCGGGGCGGGTTGCAGAGTGGGTCATCGCACCTCGTGCCAAAGGCGGCTGGAGTACGCATGACCCGGGAAGCCATCGCCTGTCCGTGATGAACCTGGTGACGGCTGAGGTTAACAGTCCCATTCCGCCTCGAATCTTCAACCTCTCGACCTGGGAGCCGAAGAAGGAAAGCAAGCCTAGTAAGTGAAACAGCAAATACTGGCTACACAGAGTTCACTTGCATGATCACCCAAAGGGTGAAGAAACCAGGTTTTCGAAAAATAAAGTACTTCTAAAAAGCCCGCTCTATGCAGGTTT
>CALCOW010000108.1 GCA_937899935.1 uncultured Phycisphaerae bacterium | reverse complement strand
ATATGCGGTAACAGAACCACCTGATCAAGTGCTAACAAGCTATCAGGTACCTCTGGCTCTTTTTCATACACATCCAACCCGGCGCCTGCTATCGCCCGGCGTGACAGAGCATCAGCGAGAGCCATCTCATCCACCACATCGCCCCGGGCCGTGTTAATCAAATGAGCACTGGATCTCATCAATTTGATATTGTCTTGATTTACAAGATGTCTCGTTTTGTCGTTAGCGGGGCAGTTTAGACTGACAAAGTCAGATCGCTCCAACACCTCGTCCAGTGAACAAAATTCTGCGTCTAGCTCAATTTCTACAGACTCTGCTACTCTAGAGCGATTGCTATACAGCACCTGCATACCAAAACCATGACGAGCCTGTCGGGCTAATCTGGTGCCAATCCGACCCATGCCAACTATACCCAAGGTTTTACCAGTTACCTGACTAGACAACATGTGTGTTGGACGCCAACCACTCCATTCTCTTGCGCGGAGATGTCTTTCGCCCTCTCCTGCCCGTCGTGCACTCATAAGAATCAACATCATTGCAATTTCTGCTGTAGCGTCAGTTAACACCCCAGGCGTATTCGTGACCTCAATACCCGTTCCTTTCAGCGCGTCGAGCGCAATATGGTTATAACCCACTCCAAAATTCGCAATCAATTTTGTTTGTACCAATTTACTGTCGAACAGATCTCGGCCCAGCTGATCCGTTACGGTTGGACAAACTACGTCATAATTATTCAATGCCTCACGCAGCTGTGCTTGGCTCAACGGTTCATCCTGTGCATTAAGCTGAGTATCGAAATTTCCTAATAGGTACTCCTCCACCTTGACCGGCCACTTTCTAGTCACAAATACCTTGAGTTTGGATTTTTCCACGTTTACCACCTAGCCTTTCTAACTGATCGATTCTATTTTCGCTTTTATGAAGTCAAATCACTTTAAAGTAAGCTCGTGACGGGTACTAGTGCCCCATGAATGGCACGAGATTGGGAAGAAGACAGAAAACAAACCACGTTTGCCAGATCAACTGGATCAACCCATTCGGAAAAATCTGATCCAGGCATATCCGCACGATTTCTGGGTGTATCGATCAAAGTAGGTAACACTGCATTCACATTGATTCCTTTATGCTTAACCTCGTCACTGAGCGATTCGGTCAACCGCATCACGGTTGACTTGGCGGCGGCATAAGCGCCCATATTACCCCCAGCCTTCAACGCACCCATCGCACCAACATTAACCACACTACCGCTTCCAACCCCTATCATCCTCGGTATCGCCGCAGAAAGTACCCTTCTCAACGTAGTGACATTAATCGAAAACATAGAATCCCAGAGCTCATCCGAGGATTCCCAGACAGTTGGTCCCATGTCGAAGCCGCCCGCGATATTTGCCAGACAATCAAAATGGCCTATGTCATCAAAACAACCTGAGACCGCTTTTGCATCCAGCAAATCCACCTGAAAGTAACTACCCGTAACATCCTGAGGTTGATCAATAACATCGACAAGAAAAACCTCAGCTCCTTGCTTCCTGGCAACGGCAGCCACAGACGACCCCAGCACGCCTGCACCACCAGTTACGACCATTTTTTTTCCTTCCAGCATCACTTTCCCCGCTAGCAAAAAATTACTTACAGTAAAA
>CALCOW010000107.1 GCA_937899935.1 uncultured Phycisphaerae bacterium | reverse complement strand
AAACCGGGACCTCCCCCAGCCTGACTCAGTGGCGCCTTGTGCGAGCACTAGCGAAACAGGAATCTCATCAACGCGAAGCATCAACTCGCGTAGCAGAATAGCGAGTTTCCGATCGTCAGCCACCTTATATTCGCGCGCCAGAGAACGAAGACGCGCACCGTGGGTCTCTTCCAGACCCTGTGACTGAATTGACAACAACCACTTTCGATCCTGGCGAATGTTTGCGTTGGCGGCGTTGATCTTAGGTGCCAGAAAATCAAAGAACGTACGTTTTAGATCTAAAACATTAGTGATGACACGAAAATCAGGCACGACCTCAACCACTTCACGATCGACATCTACCTCACTACCGGTTTCGTCGTTGGTCCTACCGAGCTCAAGCGAGATGGGCGTTGGCGCTGAGCTCAAAGCCACTTCCATATCTCCCGTTAACGCAGCTTCCTGACGGAATGCGGCATCTTTTGGATACATCTGTACCCCCGTGAGGAATACAGTGCAAAGTATGATTGATGCCCGTTTCACGCGCGCTATTGTAAGCATACATGACGAATTGTGAAGATATCTCCATATTCTGCGAACAAGGGCCAGAGCATTGATATCAGCAATACCGACTTATGAACGGTCGTTTAAGCCCGATTTCGAAAATCAGACCAGTTCAAATTCACGAGTACCCCACAGAACCCGATGAACGGTCATGGTTGCATTCTCAGAGATCTTCCGATCATACCGCCCCAAAGACCTGACCACACTTGACCGGGAAAACAGTGGGATGACCCGGAGGTATCGGTAATGACATACTCCCGGCTCCCGTAAGAAACATATCCCACACAGGTCAGGTCCTATGGCCTGCTTTGTGAAACACTGAACAAGCCAGGGGTTTCTAATGAAGCTGTTAGTAGCAAACCGAGGCGAGATAGCGATCCGGATCATCCGAGGAGCAGCAGAACTGGGACTGGGTACCGTGGCGGTGGCGCCAGCCGACGACTCCGCTTCCCTGCATGTGGTCAAAGCTGACGAGTCCGTCGAACTGCAAGGCACCGGCACCGCTGCGTATCTCGATATCGATCAGATCATCGCAGCCGCTACCGACACCGGCTGCGATGCGATCCACCCGGGTTACGGGTTTCTCGCAGAGAATGCCGAGCTTGCACGACGTTGTACCGATGCTGGGCTCACCTTTGTCGGACCCTCACCCGAGATGCTGGAGCTCTTTGGCGACAAGGCCCGTGCGCGAAAAGCGGCCGTTGATGCCAACGTGCCAGTCATTCGTGGCATCGATCATGCTGTCTCTCTGGCGGAAGCCGAGGCATTCTTCAAAGCACTGGGTGATGGCCGTGACATGATGATCAAAGCCGCCTACGGTGGCGGTGGTCGTGGCTCCCGCATGGTGGACAGTGCCGGCGACGTTGCCGCCACCTATGAGCGTTGCCGTTCGGAAGCCGAGCTCGCCTTCGGCAATGGTGATGTCTACGTCGAGGAGTTCATTCGCGAGGCACGCCATGTGGAGGTGCAGATCCTCGGTGATCAGGCCGGCAACATCGTGCATCTGTATGAACGCGAGTGCAGCGTACAGCGACGCTTTCAAAAGATTATTGAGATTGCCCCGGCGCCAGCACTTGATGCGGGTCTGCGTGATCAGATCCTGGACGCCTCTGTGCGCTTTGCCGGTCAGGTTGGCTACACCAATGCCGGCACCTTTGAGTTTCTGGTCGACAGTAGCAGCCGCGATCAGCCATTCGCCTTTATCGAGGCCAATGCCCGGCTGCAGGTCGAACATACGGTCAGCGAAGAGGTCACCGGTGTTGATGTGGTACAGACGCAGTTACGGATCGCTCAGGGTGAGTCTCTCAAAGACATGGGGCTCACTAACGACGATCTGAGTCCTCGCGGTTACGCCATCCAGGCGCGAGTGTGTATGGAAAGCGTGCGTGAAGACGGCAGCATCAACCCGGAAGCGGGGGTCCTGACGGCCTACAGTGCACCCAGTGGTCCTGGCGTCAGAACCGACGGTTTTGGATACGCCGGCTACGAGACCAGTCTGATGTTCGATTCACTGCTGGCCAAGGTGATCGGCCATTCACCCTCGCCAAACTTTGCCGACGCCATCTCGCGCACCTCACGCGCCCTCGCGGAGTTCCACATCGAGGGTGTCGATACCAACATCGGCTTTCTGCAGACTAAAGCATCCGGACTTTGCCACCGGGGATGTTCACACCCGCTTTATTGATGAACATCTGATGGAGCTCGCCAACGCCGATGCTCAGCCTCAGTTCGTCCCTAAAGTCGCTGCTATGGCTGCGGCGGGCGCGCGCGCGGAGGCCGCTGTCGGACCCGAAGGCGCGATCGGTCTCGTCGCGCCCATGCAAGGCACGCTCGTTGAAATAAATGTCT
>CALCOW010000106.1 GCA_937899935.1 uncultured Phycisphaerae bacterium | reverse complement strand
CGATCTTGACAAGTTGAATGAAAACCGCCGACGAGGTGTCATCCAGTTTCCATGAAAAGGCAATAAGGTCCAGAACGGCGCCCACGGCCAGGGTTGCCAGCAAGCCAGCCATCAGTCCCACCAGAATGCTGAAAATTGAGGCCAGTTTCTTTTTGGGGGTCAGGATGTCAAGCCCGACAATCATGGCTCCAAAGGCCATGACCGCGATCAGGCTACTCAGTTGGCCCTGAGTGATCATTTCCTGCCGGCTGGTACTTTCTCCTAGAAAAATAACGATGGTGACCGTTAGCAAAAGGCCCAAGTAGATAGCCCTGACTGTGAACAGAATCAATCGCTGCGAATCTGGGTTCTCGCTGCTGCGATTCTGAGTGCCGCTCACAGGACCTACTGATTCGGGGGCAACAGAATCTGGCTCTGGTTGCTGGTCGTCTGGATGGAGGTGATTGGTCACAGGAAGCAGTGTAACGCTGTTGGGCGGTCATCTCACTTGTCAGGGCTAAAGGTTGACCTGTGGGGCACGATGGCACTGATGACCATGCTCTGATTGAGCCTCTTTGTTTGCTGGAAGCTGGGTATATTCCGGGCATCGGATAAGCTGGCATTGGTGTCTGCCAGGCTGGTGGACTAACATACTGTTTCGGGGGTGTCTCAGGATGACGGCCGGGCCCAATGGACGGTCTGCCCGTGAATCTGGTCAGGGCTTGATCGCAGCAGCCATAAGCGTTGTAGTCCGGGCCGCTGGTGTCCTGGCCGTCTTCCAGGGACACCTCTTGAACTTCAGGATGAAGGTGCCTCGCTCGTGTCCTACACAGTACTTGCTCGACGATACCGCTCTCGCAGCTTTGATGAGTTAATTGGGCAGCAACATGTGGCTCGCACGTTGCAGCATGCGATTGACAATGATCGAACTGCGCATGCTTATTTGTTTTGTGGGACCCGCGGCGTCGGTAAGACTTCGATGGCAAGATTGTTGGCCATGGCGCTAAATGTCACCGATGACTTGCAGGCAGCCGATGACATCGCGTCAGCTATTTTGCAGGGCAATGATCTTGATGTCATCGAAATTGATGGCGCGTCGAATCGTGGTATCAATGAGGCCAGAGATCTTATTGCCTCTGCTGGCCTAGCGCCGGCCAGGTGTCACTACAAGATTTACATTATTGATGAGGTTCACATGTTGACGCGCGAGGCATTTAATGCCTTGCTCAAGACCATGGAGGAACCGCCTGCTCATGTAAAATTTATTCTCTGCACAACAGAGCCTCATAGAGTCCCAGCGACCATTCAAAGTCGGTGTCAGCGTTTTGATTTTCGCCCCGTTTCAGCTGACCAGATAGCAGATCATCTCGCCAAAATTGTTGAGTCCGAAGGCGTTAAAGCAGATCCCGAAGCCTTGATGGAAGTGGCCCGGATGGGTGATGGCTCGGTACGTGATGCGCTGAGCCTGCTTGATCGTTTGCTCGCCGGTGGCAATGAACTGAACATTGGCCTCGTTACAGAATCGGTTGGGCTGGCTGATCGCGCGCTGATCGGTTCCATCATTGATTCAATCATCGCACAGGATGCGGCTGAAACATTGCGGCAGGGGCAAGCGCTTTTGGCAACCGGAATCTCGATCGAGCAAGCAGTGGCAGGGGTGATAGAGCATCTTCATGCGATGTTGATTCTCTGTACATGTGGTGCGACCACGCCAACATTGGAGATGACAGACCAGCGACGAGAAGCCCTGGTTGCTCAGGCCGCACACTTTGATAGTGAAGGCTTGGTCTATCAAATGGCCATTTGTGATGCACTCGCTCGCAGTGTGCGTGGATCAACAGTGGCTCGGGCTCAGTTTGATGCTGCGCTGGTTCGTATGGCGCATGCCCATCACTTTGCTGATGTACGTGGTGCAAGTGCTCCGAACACACAACCATCGCCATCGCCATCGCCCAAAAAAAAAGTAGAGAAGGCTCCGGCCGTGGCTGAAATAGCCGCAACAAGCGTGCCTCAAGCGATGACTCCGAGGGTGCTTGAAAGAACACCTGAGACCAGCATTAAAGTCAAGGTTAAGTCAGCGACACAAACGCAAGTGTCTCCGGTGGTCCAACCCCAGTCAACGACCAGTCAGTCGCATGAGCGGGGGCGTGCAATCTGGCAACAAGTG
>CALCOW010000105.1 GCA_937899935.1 uncultured Phycisphaerae bacterium | reverse complement strand
TATTAGTCTAAGTTGACTTCATTAATATCGCCTTCAAAAGCACGCTGCCATTCAGGCAAGCTCATAATGATAATGATGACCACTGGATAGATGATCTGCTCAATGAAGTGAGATGGATACATCATGCCCATGATTGCCTCAACTATATTGAAAACAATAATAAAGACGGCCCACATGAGTGACAAAGCCCTTGCCCACGGCGCGACCTGAAACAATCCGAATCCTGCAACAATCAGCGAGATTGAAAGAATAAGTTCGATGAGCCCAAGCCCCCAAAACTCGCTACCCATGAGGGTTGGATCCGACGGCCAAATCTCGCCCCAGGGCGTCCAATCGTCGCCAATCAACAGAAGCATTGCGAAGAAGCCTGTCAAAATTCCATACACGATGTTGATGACACCGATTGCGATCATTTCACCAGTGGGTTGCTTATTCATCGATACACCTCGTCTGAGTGCCTTTGATATATCAAATACTCATTACGAGCATTGACTTTGTCTCTTGTATTTAAGCTCGTTCCGGTTGATTGAATACATCATCACCTTCAGCCGTGTTAACTACGATGAGCAAGATGATTGGCCAAACCAACCCGCAGATAATGAACCAGACCCAATTTATCACTCCAAAGAGAAGCAAGATGATTTCCCAGATGATCCAGCAAACCGCCCAAGCGTTTGCAAGCATCGCACCATAGGCATATCCACTGAGCAATAAAAAACCACTGATAAACAGTCCAGCGGTTAGAACTACACCAACCCATCCTTGCCATTCCAATTCCGCTGTCGTTTCAGATGTGTTGACAACTACACCTGAAGTATCGAAGCCAGCAATGATAAGCAGTATGTAGAAGATGATGCCCAATGCACCTAAAATGACGTTCAGCACGCCAATGGCCACGAGGCCCGCAGATCGATCGAGATCGTTTGCCATGATTAGTTCCTCTTGATCCTCTCGTGTCCCTGGAGCTGCCCTGATCAAGACGCCTCCAATGGAAATACCATGTTCTGCAATTTGTGATCACGGGATCGCGGTTCTGGCTTGTCGCGTTGCCTACAACTCGGCGCCCGTTGGATCAGACTATCAGTGTCTCTATCGGTCTAGGAGGTAGCGTTTCACGAACGAATACGATGCGAGTTATCGCTGCTGATTGATAACTTACTATGAATCATAAGTTTATATGTTTTGCCTGGTCTATTGCTTCGCCTGTTTTATCCGCTAGGCTGCATAGATACAGGAATTCCCGGCAAAGGGCTCCTAATCACGCTTCATCCTTCTCTTTGGACCCAACAATGCGCACCATTGATGAGCCGCTAGATCAAATCGATGACGAGCAGTGGTGGTCGCCATTACAGGCCTCTATTGAGGCTCTTGAACCGCGCATCGTCAGATTGCGACGGCGCCTGCACGCTACGCCAGAATCCTCGGGGAATGAACAGCAAACCACTGCGCTTCTTGTAGACATCCTCCGTGATGCGGGCATTACACCCATTCTGATGGAAAATGGATGCGGATTCGTTGCCGATATTAATATTGGTGCACCGACGAGCACGTTCATTGCGCTTCGCGCCGAGCTTGATGCAGTCAATGTTCAAGACGATAAAGGTGTTCCCTATGCATCCACGCAACCAGATCTGTGTCATGCATGTGGACATGATGCGCACGCGTCTATTTTGATGGCCACTGCGTTGACCATCAACAAACATCGTCAAGATATTGCCGCCATGCAATTTAAGCATAATATTCGTTTGATCTTTCAACCAGCTGAGGAAACTGCGGTTGGCGCTCGTTCCATGATCAAACAAGGCGCACTCAATGGTGTCGCTGCCATTGTTGCGCTCCATTCTGATCCGTTTCTCGATGCAGGTCACATTGGACTTCGCAATGGACCAATTACAGGGGCGTGCAAGACTTTTAAGGTCATTGTTCGAGGTCGCAGTGGACATACAGCGCGACCGCATGAAGCAATTGATCCAATTCCCGCTGCGACGAGTGTGATTGATATGTTCTATCAATTGGGTCCTCGCTCAATGGATAGTCGCTATCCACTGGCGCTCACTGTTTCGTCAATCATGGCAGGCCAGGCAGTTAATGCAATCCCGGCGCAAGCAAGCATCACTGGCACACTTCGTACGGCCCGGCTCGAAGATCTAGAAGCTGTACAACGGCAGATGATTCGTATCACCGAATCAGTGAGCCACGCCACTTCATGCCAAATCGATATCGAGTTTGTCGGGTTTACCCCGCCGACAAATAACGATCCCCTCTTAACTGAAATTATTGGCCGAGCAGCAAGTGAGGTCATCAAACCCAAGTCGATCGAATGGCTCGACGTACCTAGTTTGGGTGGCGAAGATTTTGCTTTCTATCAAGAATTAATCCCCGGCGCGATTTTTCGACTTGGTACTGCTCTGCCCAATCCAAGGCAACGCATGCCATTACATTCCAGCCATTTCGATATCAACGAGCGAGCTTTGGGCGTCGGTACCCTGGTCATGACCCGTGCAGTCCTGCTGGCGGCTCAGGAGCACCCTGCGTCATGAACGGCGATGGCAGTTACTATGGGTCGAGCTCTCCCTTCAACCACGGCACAAGCCATAAACGAGGAAGGGTATCTGGCAAGCTGGAAAAATGTGAGGACACCCGATGAGCTTTGAATTCAATGGTAGTCCGCGGCCAACAATTGGCGTTGAGATCGAACTTGGATTGGTTGATCAAACGACCGGCGCGCTGAGTAACTCTATTCACCCTTTATTAGCAAAAGTGCCTGAGCCACTACACGCGTTCGTGAAACCAGAATTCAAGCAGTCTTACTGCGAAATTATTACGGACGTTTGTACTGATGTTGTCGGTATTGAACGAGATCTCGAGGGTAAGCTTGAGCAAGTAGAACAGGCGGCGGATCAGTGCGGTTTAGGACTACTTTGGTCTGCAACTCATCCATTTAGCCTCTGGAGCGACCAACAACTCACGCGCGATCCACGCTACGAATGGCTGATGGATACGATGCAGTTTGTTGCAGAGAGGCTCACGGTCTTTGGAATGCACATACATGTCGGCGTAGACTCTGGCGATAAAGCAATTCAGATGTGCGACCGATTACTCAGACATTTGCCGACGATGCTTGCACTTTCGGCCAACAGTCCACATTGGTGCGCACGTGATACTGGACTTGAGTCTTATCGCTCTAAAGTCATGGAATCTCTGCCCACCGCCGGGATGCCCTTCCCTCTGCGCAATTGGTCAGAGTATGTTTGGATGATCAACCACCTCATTTCCACTGGATTCATCCACTCCATACGTGAGATCTGGTGGGACGTTAGGCCCCATGCAAAATTTGGGACTGTTGAGATTCGTGTTATGGATCAACCAATGAGTATGCGTCACCTCTTGGGTCTGGCCGCATTAACACAAGCGCTGGTTGCTGGAATTTCTGACGATATTGATAGAGGCGCTTATCAATTTGATTCACATCCTATGATTGCGAAACAGAATAAGTGGCACGCTGCGAGATATGGCATGAATGCGTCATTTGTTGACTTTGACACCATGCTGGCAATACCCGCTCGCCAAATGGCAAGGCGCCTCATAGACCAAGTAACCCCCTTTGCAGATCGACTTGGTTGTCTTGAGCAACTGCACTACTTGGATGAGATCATTGATGAAGGATCAGGCGCTGAGAGACAGCGGCGTGTCTTTGAAGAGACTGGACAAATGACTGATGTTGTCCACTACTTACTTGCTGAAAGAGCAAAAGAGCAAAAAGCTCGCGTGACGGGCGCTTGATAGGCCGCCACCCAGGAAAGGCAAATTCCAAAATGACAGTTGAAACTCCAACGATCGATGCTCCTGACACAAGTTGCCGGCCGCCACAATTAGACCGATTACCTACATGGCGACTGGTACTTCACAATGATGACCAACATACGATGGATTATGTGGTTGAGACGATTGTGGATCTCACTCCATTGAATCCACACGTTGCAGTTCTACGGATGCTTGAAGCCCATCGCACAGGTGCGGCGCCGTTGATCTCTACCCACCGTGAATATGTTGAACTCTTACATGAACAGTTCACTAGCAAACAACTGATGACAACGATCGAACCGGAATAGACTCCGATTAATCGCTCACAGAGCACGTGCGGCCATTTGCGAAACCCAGTCTGCTAAGGCATCATCAACCTGACTTGAAACCACTGCCAGATCCTGGGTGGCGTCTATAACAAAACACCGGGTTGGATCTTGCTTAGCCTGCTCCAAGAAGCCCTCACGCACACGCTGCTGATACGCCTCATCTCGTTGCTCAATGCGATCAAGAGAACTCTTCATGCGCTGTTGTGCGGTCGCCTGATCAACATCGAAGATGAGCGTCAAGTCTGGCCAACCATCTCCGACCGCAACTTTACCAATGGTGGAAATGGTCTCCATGCCCAAGCCACCACCAGCGCCTTGATAAGCAATAGTGGCGCTCAAGAATCGATCAGCGATGACAAATTGGCCCTGCTCTAACGCCGGCAGAATGAGTTGCTCAACCAATTGAGCTCGACTCGCCATGTACAGCAACATTTCACATCGAAGCGTCATTTCGTCATGAATTGGATCCAGTAGGATCGAACGGATTCGCTCGCCGACTTCCGTCCCACCTGGCTCACGTACTTCACAGACCGAAAGTCCGTGATGTCGGGCCATCGCTGCAACTCGCTGCAATTGTGTGGTCTTACCAGACCCATCAGGCCCATCCAAGACCAAAAAGCGACCAGAAAGTTGTTTGATCCACGGTTCCACGCGGCTGTTGCTCCATAACAGAGGGGCTAATGCTCTCTAAGTAGGTACCATACCCGACCTATGGAAATCGAGTTGCACGATCCCCAGGGACGACGACTCGGCCAGGTCGAGGTTGATGTCGCTGCGCGGCCATCGCGGGTGCAGGCTCCTCAGAATGATCGTGTCTTATTTCTCACCTGGGAAGCCGCCACGGATGATGGTGGGCACATGCGGAAGTGCGTTGTGTGCGGATCAAACGATCTCTATAGAGAAAAGCGATTTCCCCATGTCACTGGCCTGGCCATTGTTTTGGCATTCGCAGGCCTAGTGGTCAGCATACTTGGCTATGCCACAACATGGCTGGTACTCATGTTGATGTTTCTCGTACTCCTCTTGGATATTGCTATTTTGCTTGTGCCTCGAACTAGACTCGTCTGCTACAAGTGTCGGTCTGTTTATTCTAAAACTCCCATTGCCCGATACCATCGCACATGGGATGCATCTATTGCAGAAAGATATGCTCCAGATAAAAAGGTGAATCAAGATCAATGAAACCAAGAAGGTTCTTATTGCTCGGTGGAGGTGGACACGCATCGGTGGTCGCTGACGCGATGCGGGCTTGCGGTCACGAAGTTGTGGGTTTCATAGACGATGGTCCTGTAACACCAACTGCCTCAGAGAGCATTGGCGCCCCTTTTCTTGGGGGCACCAGTCAACTGTGGGATCTTCTTGGCTCACTTGAACAATCTGCAGAAGTATTCCCAGCAGTTGGCAGTAATGCAGATCGACGGCATCTTATAGAAACGCTGCAGCGGAATAGGCAGCCTGAGGCACAACCGATCGCACATCCATCAGCATACATTGCAGCAAACACCCGACTAGAGGCACTGGTTTTTGTTGGGCCAAGGGCCATTGTCAATACCGGTGCTGTCGTGTGCCAAGGCGCCATGATCAACTCCGGAGCCATCGTAGAACATGATTGTTTGGTGGGGCAACTTGCCCACATCGCCCCCGGTGCCATCCTGTGCGGTGCTGCCAAAATAGGTGAAAGCGCCTTGATAGGCGCAGGCGCGGTGGTGCTGCCTGGGGTCAAGATTGGCGAGTACGCAACCCTTGGTGCCGGCGCAGTGGCCAATAAGGATGTTGATGCTGGTCAAGTTTCAGTGGGTGTGCCGGCCCGATGACTTTCAAGCTTTAGTGGGCTTTGTCAAATGGCCGATAGCTCCAGCATGCTTCGATTTTTTATTCTCATCAATCTTGTTTTGATCGTGTTGTTTGGTTGTGACAACCCACAAATTACTATTGTGGAATCAGACATCGAGGTTGTAGCTGAACAGCGAGGACAAGGCGCCCCTGCGGCAACAGGTGATGTCGTCACAATTGATTATGAAGTGCGCCTGCCAGATGGACAGGCCATCTTAACTGATGATCGATTCTCATTTCAGCTCGGCCGCGGCGCTGTGATTGAAGGCATTGACCATACTGTTAATGGAATGCGAGTTGGGGGCGAGCGTATTGTGTTGTGTCCACCATGCAAACACTGGGGCCGAGCCGCTTATGGCAATAATGCAATACCACCGAACACCACGCTGACACTTGAAGTTCGGCTGACTGCCGTTGACTGAAGCGGCCTCTGTATTTCGTCTAACCCATCATCACCCAGATGACAAAGTAGGCTGTGATCCAAATCAGGAATACACAGAGAACCGACATGCCCAAAAAGAGGCATGCCTCACGAATCTTGATTGTGAAATACAAGATCATGAGGGCCAGAACAATAGCGATGCCTCCTAGCACTTCTACAACTGACTGAAGAAATGTTGTTGATATCGATATAAAGGCAACAAGACGCATCGCTGTGACACAGGACAGCAGACGAATTGTTGCCAAAGGGATGTCTCCAAACTGAACGTTGAGAAGCATGGCAATCACAGCCAGTGAGACCAGCCCACACCCCACAAAGAACACAACCAGAGCTAAGTAGCGAAGAAGACCCAGGAATCGCCAGCCAATAGAAACCGTGAGTTCCGGATCATCAACACCCGGGAAGAGCGCATGCACTCCTACGACGTAGCCACCAAGGGTCACTGCAACACAAAATATGGCCAGTGCGCCCGGCAAAAGAAAACCACCCCGCCCCAATCCTGATAATGGTGCATCACGTTCATCCTCAGCTCGTTCAAAGGCGCTCACGGCGTCAGCAACAACCGCTGAGGGGTTACTAGTTCCATCATCAGTCTCACTGGGATCATTCGAATCATGGCCACAGCGATGGCAAAGGCCCCGTGAACCATGCTTGGGAGCACCACAATGAGGACACGTCAATTCATTTTGAATATCACTTGGGCTCGTTTCATCCAGCGGCTCGAGATCATGACCCTTGTCACTGAAGTCTGGTGACTGCCCCTCCGCAACATCGTTGCTCTGGCCACCCAAATCTTCTGTGGAATCTTGTGGATGCTCCTCTGGCTGCTCCCCGGGGCCCGGGCTTTCAGAGGATTCAACATCATAACCATCTTGATTGTTCATTTTTGGTTGCCGTCTCTTGCCAGTATTCTAGCCCAGAGAGGGAGCTTGAGTCATAATCAACTGAGAGTGTGATTCCTACTGCTTGACGAATCTGAGCAACTAAGCGATCCTCCGTCGATGCGCAAAACCTTATGGAAGCTTACATTTCGCTCATTTCCCTCGTTCTTGATGGCATGGATGCTTCTTGCGATCATCGCTTCAAACGCGTTTTCCGACACGGTGGTGTTAACCTCGGGAGATACGCTCCATGGCAACATCATCAAGGAAACAGATGATGCGATTGAGCTCGAACATCCAGTGCTGGGAACTTTGATCGTTCCTAGAGACAAGATCGAATCAATAGAACATACGCCACCAGAAACCACTGCCAAAGAAGTGGATTCACAAATACCAGCAGCAGGAGACGCAGATACGACTCAGGCCCCGAAAGGGACTGATTCAGAATCGGCGCCTCCTGCTGCTGTTGCTCAAAGCGCTACCGTAGGAACGCCTGCAGGAATTGCTGCGACTGATTCAAGTCTCACGGCTGCAGAAGCAACCGAAGCTCAGGCTATCTGGAAGTCGCAGTTTCAACTTGGCTATGGATTGACAGAAGGTGCTAACAACACAACAAATTTCAATGTTGGCATTAACACAACTATGACCAAAGGTATTCAGACCTTAACCGCCTCAGCGAATTACCAATACCAATCAACCAACGAGGAAACAACACAAAACAGATTAGAAACAAAGGTACAGTCGGAGTGGCAAGCCCCAGATTCTCGATGGATACCCAGTGTGCAAGGGTTCTTTGACAAAGCTCAATTTCAAGCTTGGGACTATCGCGTCATCGTCAACGGTGATCTAGGGTATGAGTTCATTGATCAAAAGCGTAAGGCTGCAGACGGCAGCGAGTACACGCTTCTATCAGCAACGTTCAAGCTCGGTGGTGGTATCCGACGTGAATTGGGCACCTCAGACGACGAGGGCATTGTGCCTGAAGGCCTCATCGGACTTCAAGCAGCTTGGAAACCTGGAAAAGAGCAAACGCTCAGCTTTGAACTTACTTATTACCCAGATCTACTTGCCATCGATCAATACCGTTTCATCGCCTCGGGCAACTACGAAATAGGCCTCAAAGACTTTGAGAACCTCAGCCTGATCATTGGTGTTCACTATGAATATGATTCACATATTGCTGCTGATGACTTCCCAACATACTTACGTATCAATGTTGGGCTTGGGCTCGACTTCTAATCCACTGCGGTGAAGGTAGCTGGCGCACTGGGACCACTCGTGCGTCTAGTTCTTGTGCTTGGGATGCCGCATCACTGCACGTATGTTGTTGAATAACAGCATGACAGCGCAGAATCCTGCAACAAAGAAACCACAGATGCCCAAAATGAACACGCCGGTCACGCTCTCAGCTGCTCGCTGCGTATGAACAAGAATTGAAGAGCCGACTAAGAGCCCTGCAATAATCAGTGCCATTAAAATATTGCGACTCGCATGCTCGATAGAGCGCGTGAGATGCTCGAGGCCCTCATGATGGAGCGCCATGCTCATCTTGTTTCCACGAATCTTGGCAAGAATCTTAGAGATCTCGGTTGGAAAGGTTTCAACCAAATTGGCCCACCGCCGTACATCCTCTGTAATACGCTCCTTGATACCCGCCACGCTATAACGGCGTTTGACCAAAGCTGTCACAAAGGGCTGTGACGTAGCAACCAGATCAAAACTAGGATCAAGTTCTTCTGCCATTCCTTCGAGTGTTGAAAGAGCCTTAATCAACATCACGATATCTGTCGGTGTTGATAAATGGTGCCGGCGCATACCATCGAGGAATTGTCGGAGCATACCGCCAAGGCTAATCTGCTCCAGACCAACATTTGTATACGCATCAACGAACTCTTGTATGTCCTGCCGCATAGCGCGTTCGTCAACGCTGGATATATCAACGTTTCCTAGGCTCATAAAAGCTTGGGTCACACGGTCAATATCTGATTTGGCCACACCATAGAGAAGATCTGCTAAATCACGGGCGGTGTGCGGATCAAGATGTCCAGTCATGCCGCAATCTAAGAAGACAATTCGCTCTCCAGGGAGCACCATGATGTTTCCTGGGTGTGGATCGGCATGAAAAAAGCCAACTTCGAGGCACTGTTTGAAGACAGCGTAAGCAACATTTTCAACAATCGTCTTACGTTGTTTTGTGGTGAGATCTGCCGTCTTCCAGTGTGACAACTCCAGCCCTTCTATTTCTTGAAGGCCGAGCACACGTCTTGTTGTCACATTCCAGTAAACCTTGGCAAAGTTAACACGATCTGTATCTTGGAACATGGCAGTGAATCGATCTGTATTCTTAGCCTCGTTATAGAAATCAAGCTCTTTCTTTAACGATCGTCCAAAATTATCAACGACTGCAACGGGGCTAAATCCAAGATCTGGATTGTGATCTTCGACCACATGTGCGAGTGATCTGAGAATCTCAATATCTGCATCAATAGTCTTTTCAATATGCGGGCGCAGGATCTTCAGAACTATCTTGCTGCCATCTTTGAGTACTGCTCTATGCACCTGCCCAACAGATGCCGCTGCAATAGCAACAGGATTGATTTCTTGGAACTCGCTATCAAGACGATCTCCAAACTCCTCTCGAAGTTCTTTTTCTATCTCTTCAAAGGGAACCTGCGTGACATCATCTTGGAGCCTCTTAAGGGCTTCACAATATTCGGTAGGTAGGAGATCTGGCCGAGTGCTAAGGACCTGACCAAGCTTCACGAAAGTAGGTCCGAGCTCCTCAAATGCCCCGCGAAGACGCTCCGGACGCGCCATGCGTTTTACTGATTCGTCTGTTTTATGATGCCGGATCTTATCGAAGACGAGAGAAATCTTGGTGTCGTCAAAAATCTCCGCAAATCCATAGCGAACGAGAACGCTCAAAATCTCTCGATATCGTCCAAAGTTTCGCACTGTCCCGATGAAGCTCATGGGGAAGCCCCCTTTCTGGGCAATATTTTCGTTGCTGAATCGACGTTTTGGCATGCACTATAGGGACTCCGTACGCTTTGCGGGCTCAGAGCAAGATCTTCTCCGATCCTGAGAACCCCATTGCTGCTGGGAACGTAGAGGAGGGCATCCCTCCGTCCAGGCATTCAAGGCCTTGTTTGGATGATGTGGCCGCCCTGGCGGCTCGGACTGCGGGACCATTTCTCTATTGCTCCTCAGCGGAATTTTACGTCGAACCCATCAAAGACCATTAAGGACTCGGGTAAGGCTTGGCAAAAATCTGGGCTTTCAGCCACTTCGTTTCATCACAAAAGTACTCATTGCCAGTACACCGGGATCTCCCCCGGGGAAAGTTAAGTTAATGCGCCCGACCATTTCCAATGCTTTCAATAGCCCACAACGGCGAGACAAAACGTCCAACCAGCCATCTGACTTGAAGGATTCTTTGCTCCCGTTGCACGCGGCACTCACAAGCCGCCCCTACGGTTGGAATCTGACGGTCTCCCCAATGCGCGCTGTCGATTCAATCGCGGCACTACGTCGGACATCCCGCCGCTGCACCGTTGCGATCATGCTGCGCGATGAACCAGGGGTTGAGCCTCATCTGTTGGCGATCACGGAGCGATTAGGAATCTCGGTTTTACATCACCTCGGTCTTGCATCAATGGCATTGCCCTATGATTCAGCGCTTGATCTTGCAGCCTTCCTTGAAGCTCGCTCCTATGTTGCTGTGATCGTGGATGGGCCGATCGAACCTGGAGATCTCAGAGCACTTCGACGAGCAGTTGATATGGGGACCTCACCTTTAGCTGCAGAAGTTCGAGCTATTGCAGTCATCGATATTCGCCCCCACCATTCCATTCAAGTGCAAACTCGCTGGAAAGTGCACGCTATGGCCGTCTTGGCTGAGGACTTTCGACAATATATTGCCGCCACCCGTGGCCAAACTGCTGAGGGCATTGCTCGTCCCGAACAGCGACAGCTTGAGAGCCTGATGGCTCGCAGTGGTTCTGTTGCTATCCTCCCCAAAGAAACGCGATGCTATTCAACCTTCATCGACGTTGGATTGAGGACCTTATTCAGTAATCAAACAGATCCCGCTGATCTATCGCTGGTGTATGACCTCATTGGAGGTATGTGGTACAGCCCTGAATAGTCACCGAAGAGCCTAGGCCTCACTGACTGGCGTGTTCGTGATAGCATCGAGATAATTAATCTCACGCTATGACTGATGGACCAATTATTCTTGAAATCAATCAACGTGTTGCAAAGATCACGTTGAATGATCCTGCGCATCGAAATGCCCTGTCTGAAGCAATGTTTGATGGACTTGAAGCGGCACTGACAGAAATTGAAGCTACACCATCTGTTTCGGTTCTCTTAATCAATGGAGAAGGCCGAGTCTTTTGTAGCGGCTTCGATCTCGGGGCCGCTGTTGAGAACCCGTCAGTGATGGGTGACTTTATTCGCCGTCTGGGCAGTGCCCTGATCCGGATACGATCACTTCCAGCGGTTTGTGTCGCAGCTGTTCAAGGCGCTGCCATTGCTGGTGGGTGCGCACTGGCCTGTAGTGCTGATCTTGTCGTCACACACACTGAAGCTCGATTTGGGTATCCAGTTCTGCGCCTCGGTATATCTCCAGCAGTGAGCTTGCCTTTACTTCAGAATAAAGTCGGTCCAGGATTGGCACGCAGCATGATGCTAGGCGGAAAGGTGATCGACGGCTCTGAAGCGACTCGCAGTGGCTTAGCATCACACCTGGTTGACAATCCCGATGATGTAGCCGCAAAAGCTGAGACACTGGTACAGCAGCTCGCTCAGAAACCAGCCAACGCGCTGGTCACAACAAAGCAATGGCTCAATGAGATCGATGGATCATCCTACGATGAGGCGTTGCTTGCCATTGTGGCTGATACAGGACCTTTAGCCACAGAGCCCGAAGCCATCGAGATGATGCGTACCATCTGGAACCGCAGAAAAGCTTGATGCTTCGTGGTCGTTATGACCCAGCCTCATTGTCATTTGATTCATCACTGTGGAAGTGCACAGGTCGGTATGCCCACAATTGTGCCACGTCATGTCGAGTAAATGAATCAATAAACCAATCGAGGGCTACCCGAATACGACGGCCAAACCGAGGCATCTTCATGAGGTAGATCATCCGCCAAAGCACCCACGCGCCAAACCCCTCGACTTTCATGCCAAGAATATTGGCAACACCTTGGTGACGTCCCATAGCAACCAGTGAACCAAGAATCTTAAAGACAAATGGAGTTGTCTGCTGTCCTCTTGATTTGGCAGCGATATTCTTGCCGAGGTGTTTACCCATTCGCATCGCATGTTGAGCGAGCGGTGGGTACGGTTTGCCTTCCGGATCTGGATTAAACGCTGTATCTCCGAGTGCCCAAACATTGTCGAACCCTTTGACTCGCATGTCTGCTTCACACTCAATATAACCTCGGTCGTTCAAGGGTAAGCCGAGTTCTTTATTCATTGGATGTGGAGAGATACCAGCACACCAGATGGTGGTGCATGATTCTAATCGTTCCCCCGAGTCTAAGACGATATGATCATCAGCAATGTGCTTAATAGACGTGCTCAATCGAACATCAATGTCACGATTGATCATGGCCTCCTCAGTGAACTTCGATAGCTTATCGCCCATCACTGTTAGCAATTGAGGCGCCATCTCTACAAGTACAAACCGACAATCAGATGGCTCAACATTGCCATAAAGTCTTGCGGCTTTCCGCATGAAGACTTCTAATTCACCAAGAGCCTCAATGCCAGTAAAGCTCCCACCTACGACAACGACGGTCAAGAGGCGTTTACGTTCAACTGGATCTTCGGTGGCATTTGCAAGCTCGAGTAGTTGAATTGCTCTATCACGAAGTGCCACCGCATCGCTGAGGCTTTTCAACTGCATGGCATTCTCTCGAACGCCGGTCACAAACTTCTCAGGCGGGATCATCGTGACGCTACCAAGGGCAATAACCAAGTCGTCATACTTCATCGAATGTGTCTTGGTATCCCCAACCAGTTCATAGCTCACTGTTTGGCTTGATACATCGACGCTCTTTACCGTAGCCATGACAAAACGAGTTTTGCTGATGAAATCTCGAATGGGTATCACGGCGTGACGAGGCTCAACACTTCCAGTACCAGCTTCAACTAAGAGCGGGTAGAAGATGAAGTAGTTGTGATGGTCGATGAGAATAATCTCAACATCCTGGCCACGCATCGTTTTTTCGAGGCTCTGGGCGGTATAGGCCCCGCCAAATCCCCCACCAACAATCACAATTTTTTTTGTTGTATTTGAAACCATCCGAGAAGCTCCCTGCTTGGATTTGAGTTCGCGATGTTACCCCATCCGGTGCGAGGCTGCGTTTTCAGGGAGTCCGGTCCTCAATGGCTGTTCAGGCTCAACCAATCGAATTTTGCTCTCAGGGACGCTTGTCTCTGTCGCCTCAGGACCCCGCGTCAAGAGAATCGTAAACGCCCAAACACTAGGGACCGCTGAGATCACCACGCCAAAAATACTCAAACGCTTACCTGTCATGTATTTGTGGCGCCCGATGATCTCGCAAAGACCAATCACCCCTGCAATGATCACAAACTTAAACAAGATGAGTCCCCAGAGGCCTCCACCTTCGATGGCGAGAAGCGCAATGGGATTGACTTCACGACCACCAAAGCCAAGCACGATCCGAGTCATAATGATGTCCATGGCTGACACAAAAACAAGCCAGACATAGATATTGGGATAGAGCACCGGTGTTCGCAGACGTGACTTACTACTCGACGCCTGAGCTGGTGCAGATTCGCTTTGATCGTCCCTCATTAACATTATCTATTTCACAAACTGATTTTGATTTGATTAGATAATCGGATCATGCTTAGGAAGATTATTGACTTCACTCGTATCTAACGAAACGAATTGTGCCTGATGTGCACGAGCCTCATCCTCGCCAACATAATCGCTGTGACAGGCTGCCTTCGTGCTATCTGACGCCGCTGTCTTTTTCCCAATTTTATTAGCCAAGCGGTGCACTTCATCTGGCGAGAGTACGCCACGCTGCTCTAGAATTTGACGCTGTTCATCTGAGAGTGCCTCTGTCCGTTGCGGCTTATCCCATGCGTACGAGTCGTCTTTACCAGAAGCAAACTCTTGAATCTCTTTGGAGATTCGAACACTGCACCAATCGTGGCCGCACATGGCACAGAAGTCCGTGTCCACGTCAAGATCTTCATCGTGCAATGCACGAGCCGTATCTGGATCAAAACTCAGTTCAAAATGCTTTTCCCAGTTCAAGGCTGCACGAGCTTTGGTGAGTTCATCATCCTGATCGCGTGTTCCAGGAATACCGAGCGCGACATCTGCGGCATGTGCAGAAATCTTGTACGCAATACAGCCTTGCTTTACATCATCTTGTTTAGGCAAACCAAGGTGCTCTTTGGGCGTCACATAACACAACATCGATGCACCATGATACGCAGCATTACAAGCACCTATACAGGAAGTGATGTGGTCATAACCGGGAAAGATGTCTGTTACCAGTGGACCCAACACATAGAATGGTGCGCCATGACAACGACGCCGCTGTAGCTTCATGTTGAACTCAATTTGATCGAGCGGCACATGTCCTGGGCCTTCAATCATCACCTGTACGCCATGGGCCCAAGCGCGTTCAGTGAGTTCCCCAAGTGTTTCAAGCTCTGCAAGCTGCGCATGATCAGTCGCATCCGCCAAGCCGCCTGGCCGCAGACCATCACCGATGGAGAAAGAGACATCGTATTGCCTCATGATCTTGCAAATATCATCCCACAACTCATACATGATGTTTTCACTGTCTTTATGCAACATCCACTTTGCCAACAGTGAGCCACCCCGTGAGACGATCCCGATGAGCCTGTTCTTCACATACCGAAGATGGCCACGGCGTACACCAGCATGAATAGTGAAGTAATCAACACCCTGCTGCGCTTGATGCAGTAAGGTCTCTAGCACACAGGTTGCGTCCAAATCTTCGAGCTTACGACCAATAATCATCGAGTAAATTGGAACGGTCCCAACGGGGATCGTGCTGTGCTTTATGATCGCTTCACGGCACTCATCAAGGTTTCCGCCAGTGGAAAGATCCATGGCCGTGTCCGCTCCCCAACGAACTGACCAATCCAGCTTCTCGACTTCTTCGTGCGTTCCTGAAGAGACTGGTGAAGCACCCATATTGGCATTGATTTTCGTTCTTGAGGCGCGACCGATAGCCATGGGATCAAGACGCTGAGCCAAGTGCATCTTATTGGCCGGGATAATCAACCGACCAGCCGCAATTTCATCTCGCACTTGCTCAGGTGTCAGGTGTGTCTCACGCTCAGCAACCCGATACATTTCAGGTGTGATCGTGCCAAGCCGGGCATGCTCTAATTGTGTGACAGGCACGAATCCTTTCGGCGCTACCGCTCTCAATGGTCGAGCATGACGGCCATGTCCTAGACAACCGTCGACGTGTTCTTCGATAAGCCACCCGTTTGGCAAAAAGTCCCAGGCCGTCTTTTCAGAAACGGGTGGCATGCCGGGTGTGTCCGGAGATGAATACGTTAAAGGACCGCCAATGTCGGGCTTATTAGCAAAACTTCCTGGAGTGGTACCCTGTAAATCCGTGGATGGACTCGAAGCACCATGCAGGGGAAGGCTGTTCACAAACGCCTCGTGGTCGCAACTCTGTAGATCAATATCACTTGGATCAGCGTTTGGAACATTAGCAGTCGTCTTAATCATTTCATCTTCCTCTCAAGCCGTACGCAAAGTATCAGCAAAAATACATCGTGCGCCCATGATTGGGTAACCAAGGTCTCTATTTGTCGCGTCATTGCCGCGTAATTGTTTTCTTAAAATCAGCACGGACGTTCGCGATTCCTCCGCCGGTACGAACCGGTTCAGGTTCCACGGGTACTTCTCAGCCAACCCTGAAACAGTCAGGTCGGTGCCCCGAGCGAACAGGTAACAGTGTACTGTTTAGGCTGGCATTATGGGTTGGATGTGGATGAGTGGTTGGGAAGCAGGTTGGCTTCCTCCAAGTGCCGGTACATCTCGCTTCGGATCCGAGGTGCGCTTTGCCCTGCTGCCTGGCCATGGTCAGCACCCTCCAGCAGAATAACGTAGCCGCCTCCAACCGCCTCCTCAGTCTTGGTATCAACCATCTCTGCAAAGCGTCTGACGGCTCGCTCTAAATAGAATGAATCTTCGTCGCCGCAAATGAGATGTACTTTTTGCAACACGATAGGTCTTAGTTGATTCCACTGCTGGTCAATGAGACGGGTGATGTCAAATGCTGCCCAAGCCTGCACAACTGCTCGATTGATGTTTCCAGAAGACTGTTCGAAGAGCGGCTGAGGTTTTCCGGTTCTTGGATCAAGCGGAGAAAACATCGACTCCCATGTATCCCACTGTTGGCCTGAACCACCATTTGGGTCTAAGGCCCACTCCATATCGGTTTCTTGTTTGATCGTCATTGCGACCGTATCTGGACCAGTGCGATAAACCGGACGAGCGTTTCCTGCTTCATCTCGAAACATGTTTTTATCTTCATACAGATCAACCATGCCAAAGGCGGAGAAGTCTATCGGATCTGGTGAGGTAGACCACGTTCCGCCAAACACATCAGGGTGGTTGAGTTGGAGCCAGAGTGTCGCCCAGCCGCCTGATGAATGTCCCGTCAAAAGATGACCGCTCGGGTTCTTCGTTATACGGAATGTGTCTTGTAAGTAGGGAATGAACTCTTCAACGAGTGCTGTAGCCCGAGGCCCATTGGCTTGACTATCTACAAATCCGTGATGCCCCAATGGAGCATCGGGATCGAGTAGAACATAAACAACTGGCAAGTGAGTACTGGCTCGCGATTGTTGGCGTGACCGTCTGTGAGCGCCTTCGAGACGGCCACCAAAACCCGGGATGACATACACCACACCCCACTCATGCGAAGCGTTTTCTTCATGGTCATAGCCCATTGGCAATACGATCGCTGCTCGATGTTCAGTCGGAAATCCCGCATGCGCCGAGAGCAACTTGCTGTTGAATTCCACGTAACGAACGTTTGGCAGCGCCCGCGGCGGTGACTTTTCTATCACCTGATCTAAAATAAGATCTATCTGGTCTTCATTCTGGTCTGATACCGTCACACTCTTTGTTTTACTGTACAAATTTCCTGGGCCTTCAGCGTGTGATCGCGTGCGTTGATCAGTATCTAGGAAGGCTTGAACCCGTATTGGTCCATGAAGTTGATCCAAAGGCACAGGGGTACTGATTGCGTCATCTGGAAATACGATACGGTCACCAGGCTTCATATCCGTAACGGCCATTGAAGCAATTGGCTGTGGCTCTTCGTAGAACGGACCTTCTATAGGATCCCTTCGATCCCAACGCCATCCCTGCTTATTAATGACAAAGAGGATTAACCTTCCAGTGCGCGGTGCCCCACCGAGTTCTTTATCGAGTGTGACCGCATAAGAATCTGCATCTGCATACTGAGATGAGCCCAAAGCAAAAATCGCTAAGAACAACACAGTCTGTTTCACAACACTCATGTTGACTCTGGTTTAAGGGTGACAGCGTGGTAACCCCCTCGCATTTTGAAGCCAATGATCAAACCAATATATGAAAGGAACATAATCCCAGGAAGAATGGCTACATAACGGAGCGCTGCACTCTTGCCTTCGCGACTGGCTGTTGCAATTGCCTCCTCATGTTCCTTAGGAGGTTCATCTGCGGCATCGTTCAACGATTGGTATTTACCAAACAGACTGTCCTTAGGCTCACTGATGTACTCTGCTGCCATCGTAGGCGCGTTCGCCTGGAGCGTCGCAACAACCGTTCGATCTTGCACGTTGCCTAGCCAGGGGTTGCCAAGAATACCCACGCCAAGCATGCCGACCCCAGCGATCACGTTGATAGTCATCGCGCCACCGCGCGGAAAACGCTCTGCAACAACACCTAATGTGGTTGGCCAGAAGAACGTTTGGCCAATCGCGTAAATCGTCGCGGCCACAATGATGACCATGGCGGTTGGGTTCGCATCAGCTCCAAGCACCGACAACCAAAGAATGCCTAGTGTTGCTAGTGCCGCACTAATCGCAAGGATCCCGAGTGGCTTGAATGTCGTGACAAACGGACCCGCCAAGAAACGCAGTGTCATCATGATGGCAGCCGTGTAAACCAGAACCCAGCCCGAATCGATACCCATCGCCGTATTGATTGCTGGCTTGAGCAGGTCTTTCACCCATGCATCGGTTCCCAACTCCGTCGTCGCTAAGAGCAACATCAATAGCAATAAAAAGACAAAGAGTGGCCGACCAAAGGACTTGCAATAGGCTCCATAGATAAATGCAATGATCGCGGCAATCCCGAGTTGAACCCAAATATCCTGCATCCACTCAACATTGATGACGTTCGTGGTTAACTCCATAGCGATCAGCAAGGACACGATAAACGCGCCCGCCCAACCGACTTCGGCCAGCATCGCTCGATAGGACACGCCTGCTGCTACTCGTTCATTGGTAGGTAACTTTGTCGACAAGATCATCAGCATGAAGATGATGGCGGGAATGAGAATCATCGCAATCTTCCACTGCCAGATCACAACATCACCCAGTCCAAGCACAACAATGCCTGTCACGACCAGTCCACCAGGCCATCCTGCGTGCAGGATGTTAAGCCATTTGGTTTTCTTTTCTGCATAGAGCGTTGCGATCAACGGATTAATCACTGCCTCTACGGCGCCGGCGCCCAATCCACCGAGAATACTCGCCCAATAGAGCATCTCAAACCCGTTGGCAAAAATCGACATGAGCGCAAATGCGACAAAGCACAGAAATGCAAAAACAAACGCAGCGCGGTAACCAACTCTGTCGATCACAAGACTGAACACGACGATACTCACACCGAAGGGCCAGAAGCCAGCACCGAGGATCGTTCCAACTTGTGTCTTATCGAGATTGAAGTCTGCTTCCCAAACCTCAAGTAGCTGCACGCGCAGCATAAATGCAAAGGCTGTTGTAACCAGCGCAATGAAACAGGCCCAAAATATGAAGGTTCGATTGGCTTCGGGGAGTTTGATGGTAGAGTTCTCCTACGCTTCCCCAGATGTTCGCATACTAGCAGGGTTGAGTGACAAGATATGGAGTTGTGCTATCAGGCATCATTTTGACAACTCTCTATATAGGTTTTAAGGCGATAAAGAACGCCACCCCAATGTGTATTGCAATAGGGAAGATGGGGATCTTCCTCAGCCCACTTGCCGTCACTCAGCTCCAGCAGTGTTGAGGCTGGGCCAGTACTCTCAAGCGAAAAGACAACTTGCTTGCCAAGTGAGCCTGCTGGTCCCTCAACACATTCCTGAACAAGACGCTCGATGCCATTGATTTCACATGTCTTCCAACCGAATTTCTGTTCGGAACTCAGGTTCATATACA
>CALCOW010000104.1 GCA_937899935.1 uncultured Phycisphaerae bacterium | reverse complement strand
ATGAATGGCCCAAATTGCAGATCAAATGCATCAACATTCGAACGCTTTCGAGTGTAAGAAGGATAGATCTTCTCACTATCGTTTGGATAATTGCCGTATTCCTTATGGTATGCACACAGTCCCGCTGCAATCGCCGTACCGTTAACCTCAACGATTAACAAGTTACGAATTGCAAATAATTCTTTGATATCTCGAATGGCATAGAGGACCGCGGCATAGCGTACTGGGTTAATCCGCTCAAATTGAGGCTTGATACTCAGAATCGGATCGTACTCTTGCACACGCCAACGCCGCCACCAATCATCATAGACCAATGTCAGATGTCGATGAGCCTCTTGACGGGGGCTGTGAAGTGCCGCAACTTTTTCCCAGCGGCGTCCGGCCCCAAAACGCGTCAGCGGCTCAGTTTCTGACTGAATATCAGTAAATACCTGACGAAACATCTGCGGATCCGCTTCGCCACTGTCTTCATCAAAGACCATGTCGATGAGTCCGGCAGAGACAACACGATCTCCTTCCGGCATGGCAAGGCGATTGCGCGTTGGCTGTAAGTATGGAATGTCATCTCTACCAAATTCGCGGAACATCGATCCTGGAATGTCTTCTAGATAGGTATAGAAAATATCCCGAAGAACTCCTAAGGCATCAGAAAGCATCGTGATCGCTGTGGCCTTCTCCGTAAAGAAGTCTCGATCACAAAACATGCGGTACACCCGTAATCCAGCAACGAGTTGTTTCTTCGCATCATTAAACTGCCCAGATTCACAAAGGGTGTAACAGTACGCGGTCGAGAATGCCGCGATCGTCTCCATTGCCTTGAGATATGGAAAGTCACTGCGGCGAAGATTACCTCCAACACCGATCTCGATATAGAGACCTCGGTTTTGATAAGCACTATCGACAGAACTGACACCATATGGCAGGCCAATGATGTTGCGCTCGCCAGCAATGCGTAGGGCCTCGGCCATCGCCGGGTTCCCCTCCGCCCAGGCCGTCACCTGATCCCAATCTTTCATCTTTGGCCAGATTGTTGTTTGATTAAAATCGGGCCCGACTTCGAAGGGAGGTGGTGAGAGCTCAAGATAAGCATCGAACAAGACTTTGTAAGCCTTGCTCTGCTCAGTGCCCTCGACCTGAGGACTCGCGTTGAGTTGCTTGATGATGTCTTCAAATTCTTCCTGTCCCGAGGCAAGACCACCTATGGAAAGGACGAGGATCAAAACCAGATTAAGCCTTAGGGGGGGCATCGTGGAGCCCTTTCTGTGATAGTAGAACCGAATTAGCATTCTAGTGCGCTCAGTCACGGGAAGGCAAAACGGCAACAATTAACGCAGCCTCCACCTCGTGCGGATATGATCGTCGCGCCATCGAGGACGGCCTCTCAGCCACCACTTAGCCTAGTCGGAGCCCAATATGTCTACGATCCAACCCTCTCAGCGAGGTGCCACCGCACCTGCCTCACCAATTCGCCGGCTCGCAGCCTTGGCAGACGCTGCTGCTGAACGGGGTGTCAAGGTGTATCACCTCAATATTGGTCAGCCCGATATCCAGACCTCGAAGCAGATGCTCGATGCCTATCGAGATTTTGATCAATCGGTTATTGAGTATGCCCCCAGTGACGGATTCATACCATTCCGCCAAGCATTGGCAGACTACTACCATCGGTTACTGGGCAATCAGATGGTGACGGCTGATGATATCGTCGTCACGACAGGTGGCTCTGAGGCGCTTCTCTTTACCTTCGCGGCTACTTGTGATCCAGGTGACCATGTCTTGGTGTGTGAGCCTTTTTATACCAACTATGACGGTTTTGCTCACATACTGTCTATCAAGACAACCGCCGTCACAACAACTGCAGAAGATGGCTATCGCATCGACATCGACCGAGTAAAAGATGCGATCACTGACCGAACCCGCGCGATCACCATACCATCCCCTGGCAATCCAACTGGTTTAGTGCTTGGCCAAGACGAGCTACAAGAGCTTGTCGACTTGTGTCGTGAGCGCAACATATTTTACATCAGTGATGAAGTCTATAGAGACTATGTCTACAATCAACCAGAAGGCAGTAAGGCTCCAAGTTCCCTCTCATGTCACGGGAATCTTGAGCATGTTGTTGTCATCGATTCTGTTTCGAAGCGATACAGCGCCTGTGGAAGCCGCATTGGATGGCTTGTCACTATGAACAAAGCTGTTCGAAAGGCTGCACTGTGTTACGGTCAAGCGCGACTATCCCCTGCCACAGTGGATCAATACGCCTCGATGGCGGCACTTCAAACACCTGAGTCTTATTTTACTGAGGCCCGCAATGAGTACATGAAGCGCCGTGACGTACTGGTTGAAGGGCTCAGAGGCATTGGTGTCAAATGCACCAAGCCTGACGGAGCTTTCTACCTCGCCGCACAACTGCCAGTGGATGATGCCGAGGATTTCTGCCGCTTCCTTCTCAATGATTTTAGTCTAGATGGCGAGACGGTTATGCTCGCCCCGCTTTCAGGTTTCTACGCAACTGAGGGAATGGGCATGAATGAAGTGCGAATAGCGTATGTTCTTGATGTGGACAAGATGAAACGCTGTATCGAAATTCTTGAGGCTGGCTTCGTTGCCTACAAAACAAAGATACACAGCTAGGTACTTGGCTCATCCAATATTCTGGTTTTGGATTCAGACCCTACTCCTATGAATAACTGACTATGCCTCGAATCTACTTGGACAACGCAGCCACTAGCTACCCTAAGCCGCCCGGTGTCACAGATGCCATGGTGCGTTTTGCAAATAGTTGTGGCGCAAGTCCTGGACGTGGTTCATATTCAGAATCTCAAGTAGCTGCAAGTGAACTTGAGCGATGTCGCCTACAGCTCAATCAACTCATTAATGGCAAGAATCCCAATCACATTATTTTTACACTCAATACCACTGATGCCTTAAATCTTGCGATCTATGGGATCTATCTATCACAACAAAAACTTGATTCATCGCGACGACTCCATATGGTGACAACCGCAATGGATCACAATTCCGTGCTTCGCCCCTTCCATGCGCTGCGCGATTTCGGTGTTGATGTCACCTTTATTACTGGAGATCCAGAAACCGGCCTTGTCGATCCAGATGTCTTTGCCGCCGCCATCACTTCTGAAACCTGCTTGGCAGCGGTGATCCATGGCTCAAATGTGACCGGAACCGTTCAGGATATTGCTGCCATTGCAGATCGATGTCGATCGAAACAAGTTCCCCTATTGGTTGATGCGGCACAAACCATCGGCCACCTGCCTATTGATGTAGAAGCGATGGGCATCGATTTAATGGCCTTCCCAGGACATAAGGGACTGCTGGGGCCACTGGGTACTGGCGGCCTTTATATTCGCCCTGGCCTTGAGGGATTGCTAGAACCCATGCGGCAGGGCGGAACCGGTAGCATTAGCGAACATCCCTATCAACCGACAGAGATGCCAGATAAATTCGAGTGTGGCTCACACAACACGATCGGCCTCATTGGCCTGTCTGAAGCTGTCACCTGGATCCTCGATCAGACAATTGAATCA
Source organism: uncultured Phycisphaerae bacterium (assembly GCA_937899935.1). GTDB lineage: Bacteria > Planctomycetota > Phycisphaerae > Phycisphaerales > SM1A02 > JAQWNP01. The sequence continues at coordinate 15,876 of CALCOW010000104.1, read as the reverse complement.
CTTTGGACTCACGAGCGTCAACTTATAGGACAAATGATTGCAGGCCTAAGTGAGCTCAACGGCGTTCATCTACTGGGCCCCAAAGGCATTGATAACCGTTGTGGTGTTTTCTCGATCGTGGTACCCCGTCATGCACCATCGCTCGTTTCTGAAATGCTAGAGCGTGACCATGGTATTCTCACCCGCAGCGGATTGCATTGTGCGCCTTTTGCACACCAACTCATAGGCTCATCCACTTCTAGTGGCGCCACCCGCCTGAGCCTCGGACCGTTTCTGAGCAACAAAGATGTTGACTACGCCATCAATGCAATTGCAGAGGTAAGCCGCCCACCAAGAGTTGTTGCTACTGTGTAGGATTTTTAAATGTCACTCAATGAATTAGTTACCAAACGTCTTAAGAATGCTGCAGACACAATCACTGCCTTGCAAACCATAGACGCTGAGATCGTAACTGCCTGTAGTGTTATCACAAACACCATCGAGAATGGTGGAATCGTTGCCACCTGCGGCAATGGCGGCTCTGCTGCACAATCACTTCATCTGGCAGAAGAACTTATGGGTCGATATCGAGCCGATCGCCGTCCCTTGCCGGGCCTCTGCTTAAACGCAGACCCGACCCTTTTAACTTGCATTGCAAATGACTATGGATTTGATGCCGTTTTTGCACGTCAATGTGAGGCGCTTCTCAAGACAGGTGATCTTCTCGTTGTCTTCAGTACCTCAGGAAAGAGCCCCAACATTATCAAAGCCCTAGAAGTCGCTCAATCCCGTGGCGCGCAAACGATCGGATTACTTGGGCCTGAGCACAGCCCATGTCATGATCTCTGTGATATCGCTATCTCAACGCAAGGGATGGACACCGCCATCATTCAGGACGCGCACCAAGTCGTACTTCATATACTTTGCGAAGCCGTTGAGCAATCTATGATTGCATCTTGAGTGGCCGCCACCAGGTCTCATGCTGACGATACCATTCCACCGTTTTAGTGAGGCCCGTCGGCCAAGCACTATGCTGAGGCGTCCAACCTAATTCGTTTTGTATTTTAGAGGCATCAATTGCATAACGTCGGTCGTGTCCTAATCGATCCGCTACGGGCTCAATCATTTTTTCATCGTAGTCCATGCAATCAAGCAACATATCTGTAAGCGCACGGTTACTCCATTCGTTGCATCCCCCAACATTGTAGACCTGACCAAGCTCTCCCTTCTCTAATGTCAGGAGCACCGCTTCACAGTGGTCCTGAACGTGTATCCAATCTCTGACATTGAGACCATCGCCATAGAGTGGCACCCGTTTACCATCAATGAGATTGGTGATGAAGAGGGGTATGACCTTTTCCGGAAACTGAAATGGTCCAAAGTTATTGGAGCAACGAGTAATGATGCCTGGGAATCCAAAGGTATGGTGATAGGCCAGAACAAGCAGATCAGCAGCCGCTTTATAGGGACTGCTTGGGCAAAGTGGAGTATTCTCTGTAAAAAGCAAATCAGGCCGATCCAGAGGCAAGTCTCCATAGACTTCGTCGGTGCCGATATGTAAAAATCTTGGACATTTGTCCATACGCCGACAGGCATCTAAAAGTACCTGAGTGCCAGTGACATTCGTCGATACAAATGGTCCAGAGTCACAAATCGATCGATCAACATGTGACTCTGCTGCAAAATTGACGACCGCGTCACATCCTGCAAGTGCTCTCTCAACAACAGCAGAATCCCTGATATCACCTTGGATAAATTGATACTTTGGATTGTGTACACAGTCTGCAAGACTTTCCAGATTACCCGCATAAGTCAGCGCGTCTAAGTTCACAACAGAATAGTTTGGCCGCTCTGCCAACACCATTCGAATAAAGTTACTTCCTATGAAGCCGGCGCCACCCGTCACCAGAATCTGCCAAGGGTCACTTACCATCTTCAAGGCCCTTTGACCTCTGACCTGAAATCAACTCATCCGCATCGTTGTTTGCTCCGGTCTGAGCAACAAGATTTGATGCATGATGGAGACTCTGAAATGTCCCAGCGTCTGACCACCATCCTTCAAGTGTGTCGTATTGCAGATCACCCCTTTGAAGATACATGTTGTTGACGTCTGTAATTTCTAATTCACCGCGCTCACTTGGCGAAAGTGTATTAGCCATCCTGAAGACATCCTGGTCATACATGTATATGCCGGTGACTGCAAAAGGACTCGGAGGCTGCGTTGGCTTTTCATGTATCTCAACAATTTGTTCGTTCTCAAAGCGCGGAACGCCAAATCTCTCTGGATCTGGCACTTCCTTCAGAAGAAGCCGCGCGCCAGATGGCTGTGCCAGAAAACGCTCAACGGAAGACCGAATTGTTCCCTGGATCAGATTATCACCCAAGACCACACATATCCGACCGCCCTCAGCAAAATCTTCCGCTAACAACAACGCATCAGCGATGCCACCCTCACCCTCCTGATAAGTGTAGTGAAGGTCTGAGAGACCAAGATGCTTCCCGTTCTTTAGCAAACGAAGAAAGTCACCGGCATGTTCACCTCCTGTTACCACGAGCACTTCATCGATACCTGCTTTGATAAGGCACTCAATAGGATAATGAATCATCGGCTCATCGAAGACCGGCAAGAGATGCTTGTTGGTCACCAGTGTTAAGGGCCGAAGTCGAGTTCCGAGACCTCCCGCCAGAATAACACCCTTCATCACAGACACCTTTTTTTTATGTCTACTTGGAGTACGTTCATTATTCTGCTCCGACTTGCAGCGACTTAAGTCTTTCCTCGATCGACTCCAGTTTTGTTCGTAGGCTCTTTGACAATTTCTCGCGATCATAAAAGGTTGATCGACCTTGTCTCAGCACCGACTCAGCGTTATCAAAACGGCCTGCTTCGATGAGACAGTTCACATACGCCAGCCGAAAACCTAGATTACTGGGGTCCATTGCTACTACTTTTGACAATTCGTTCAGCGATTCCTGATATCGACCCATGGCACATAAAATTTGACCCCTCGAATCCATGAACGAGGGAACATCTGGATACTCATTTGCAGCCAAATTAATAGCTTCAAGCGCCTCATCCAATTCATTGAGTTCAAGAAGCACCATCGCTAGATTATTGAGTGCAATTGCATTCTTCGGATCCTTCTGCAACACCTCTTTGTAAATCGTAACGGCTTCATTCGGTTTGCCTTCAGCCAACGTCATGGACGCCAGGTTTAACTTCGCTTCGATCTCGGTCTCTGGACGTTGTGCCAGACGTTCAGCCCAACCCAGTGCATTTTGCTTATACGTATCGGCCTGATCTCTTGCCGCCAGCGCAAACCATGCGCGCATGACTGCGCGATTCGTGCTCAGTGAATCATCTGAATTATTTTCCACTAACACAATTGCTTCAGCTGCTTTTTCGGGTGGCAGCGATCTACTAATTCCTAGCCACAATAGAGGCCATCTTTCATCCGTCACGAGAAGTGGCTTGATGAGCGTCTCTGCATCATCATAATGATCCGTACGAGCCAACGCATCGATCAATAGCGACGTGTTAAATGGTCTTGACTCGACCGTTGAAACTAAAACTTTTCGATGAGGCTGGAGTACTTCCAGTGCCCTCTGCGGCTCATTGAGTTCCATCCAACATTGGGCAAGAAGCACATCAGGCTCATAAGTGCTATTGGGAACCCTCATACGCCATGCCTGCGCATCGGCTCGCGCCTGCTCCCAATCACCACGTAGCATAGAAAGTGATGTCGCCCACCGCAGTGGTTCAGATTGCGTCGGAAAACGACTTGCTGCTTGTTGTGCAAGATCCCAGGCGCGTTCGTATTTTTCAGCATCCCGGTGCATCGAGATCCCCATTTTCCATAACACGGGATATTGTGGAGACTCGTCTATCAGTTTCGATATCTGTGCAAGATGTGTTGCTTGTGGCTCCCATTTACCTTCTTGCTTTGGAATGCTCTGAATCAGTGTCAGCGCCTGGAACAAAGCACCTGGCCTTGAACTACTACTCCCAAGCTTATCGAGTGCTTCACTTGCATCTCCACCTGATTCCAGCAGCGTCAAAGCAAGACTCTCCAAGAGTTGCGAATTATTTGGCGAGCTTTCTAGACCACGATTGATCTTCTTTAACGCCAAGTCTGGTTGCCCAGCGCCTAAGAGTTGTCTCGAGACTTCGTAGTACAGTCCGGGTTCGTCTGGCGATCGTTGAAGTGCCATATCAAAGTATGGCTCGGCTTCGGTGCCCCCAATATATTGAGCCGCATAAATACCACGAATCATTGGCACACGTGCGCTCGATTCATCATCAACCAATTGACTCAGGAGATCCCTACCCTTAATAACCTCACCTTGTGAACCAAAGAACTCTGCAACTGCAATAAGCTCTGCATCTGTCGGATCGCCTGTCAACATTGATTCATAAATCATACGAGCACGTTCGACATCGCCGATTTCTTGTGACACCTGCGCCAACAGAATGCGATCAGCGATGCTTGCTTCAGGGGTGTCCATGCTTTCGACTCGATTGGCCAATGAAGCCAGATCACCCTGTTTACGTAACAGTGATATCTCCGCACGCTGTAGACGAGGTTCTTTGTTTGCTATCTGCTCCAGCTCGGCCAGATACATACTCGCGGCCTCATAATCACCAGAGTATTGAAGCAATTCAATCAGCCTCACGAGGCGATCTACATTGTCTGGATAGAATTTATTAAGTTCCTTAAGTGCATCGATGGCAGCGCCATAGGCTGGCTGCTCGCCGGACAAGCTCGCTTTCACCAAAAGTACCAGACCCATTTCAGAATCGGAGTCCTTATCAAGCACATCGCGAATCATCACAGTCGCTTCAGCAAGTTTCTTTTCACTGACAGGCTGGGAAGACAATAATGCATTCGCCTTTGCGAGCTGAACAATTTGCGACTTCTCACCTAGCTGCCTAGCAAGATTGTCTACTACTTCTTGCGCGAGTTCCGGAGAAGCCCTGAACTGCAGGCTGGTCGAAGCGAGTTGTTGGATCTCTAAATCGTTCGGATAAACAGCAACCAGTTCACTTAGTGCATCGTCGGCTCTTTGATGCCCATTTTGCATCAGATAAACAGCCCTTAATTTTCGCCACTCTCGAAGATCAGGTGAACTTGGCGAGAGCTTGCTGATAGCCGAGTCAATAACCTCTAAACCACCATCGACATTCTGATCTGCCGCAAGTCTGTTGGCCGTGAGCATGACCGTAAATTGAGTTGGTGTACCGCGCCTAGCGGCTTCTTGGATCAACTGCCCTTGTAAATCCAAATTAGAACGCTCACTAATAGCCGCTAACTGGATGAGTTCTTTATAAGAAGTCATCCTATCTTCAATACTCTCTTGAATCACGGAACGCGCTCGACTTAGGTCATCGGCAAGGACATAACCACGGACAAGCAATGGAGGTATTTCTTCATTATCAGGAATGAGTTCATAGAGCTCTTCCAAATTTTCAATCACAAACAACACCTCTTCGGGATTCGCGATCGAAGCAGTCCGCTTATTGATCTCTTCAATCCCGATGACAATTCTGCTGAACAAGACGAAAGGAGTCACCATACCAGTTGGTGCCGTCAACATCGCAACGCGGGCAACAGGTAAAGCCTCACGTGGACGACCTAACTTCTCTAAAACGCGCGCATAGGCAATATTGGCTGACATCCAGCGAGGCTCAAGACTACGAGCCTTACTGTATGCATCAAGGGCCTCCGCATTTTGACTACGAACCTCCTGAATTTCACCGATCAAGTAATAGAGCGATGCGTCCATCATATTCAGCGAAAGAGCCATATTGATTTGATCAAGGACCTCTTGTGTGTTTTCATCAGTCATTAGAATGCGGGCCAGCATGGCGTTTGCCCACAACTTTTGACTCTCATCTTCCGGACCTTCTAGCCTCGCCAACATGTCTTCAACGATCGATTTTGAGAGATCGGTGTTTCCGGAGAACATTCCAAGTAGCACTTTTGAACGAACAAGTTCGTCACTTAACTGCTCAACATTGTTCTCAGCAATAGCCAGTGCTTCTTTAGCTTCCTCAAGGCGATTTGCACGCCAGAACCGTCGAACCGTCACCTCATAAAGCTTTTGATCAGTTGGGTCGAGTTCAATCGCTTTTTCAAGCGCTGAATCAGCCGTGTTAAATTGGCCTAGTTGGTCGTACACTGCCACAGAACGCGTTAACACCGCTGGATCGTTATAGCCCTTTTCTTCAGCGACTCGCATCTCTTCTCTTGCACCCTCAATATCGTTGATCTGCGTCAACAGTCCAGCTCGCAGCACATGAAACCGACCATCGTCTTGGTATTCTTCTGTCCACTGCTGAGTGAGCTCGAGAATAGTTTCGACTGGCACTTCTAGACTGAAGAGCACTTTGATCTTTAGTGCATACCAAGAAAGATTGCTTGGATCTAACTCAATCAAGCGAGATATAACTGGTTCAACTTCTTCTAACTTGCGCTGATTGGTTAAGCCCAGTGACTTGGCACTCAATGCATCAATGTCATTTGGGTATTGTGCAAGCAAGCGATCTGCGATCTCAACAACTTCGACGTATTGAAGGCTCTTTTGATACCACTCTAAGAGTCTTCTTTGGCCTGTTTCGTAAAGTTCACCATCCCGATCATTCGTATCAAGGACATCCATTTCTGCCAAACCCTTTCGGGTCAGAAGAATGGCATGCTGAATATGCCCTTCAGCCGGAACAAGTGCACGTGAATGCCCGAACGCCATGAGCGCTTCAGGATCATCCTGTTTTTGATAGTGATAAATGTTCAAGTGTTCGATGGCGGCAGCATAATCACCGTCTTCATAAGCTTTGATGCCATCTTGTCTTGTTTGTATAAGTAATCGAGCACGCTGATTGGCTCGAATTACTTCAACCAATACAACACCAATCACAAGGATAGCCAATACGACTACCACAAACGTCATGCGTCGCTTAGCTCTTCGTGTCATTGCCACGGCGGAGACTCCCATTGAGAAACGACCAAATTGTTTCAATAAGTATGGACATATCAGTTCTCATTGACGCTGTTCGAACATATTCGATATCGAATCGAATCCATTCCTGAAAGTCCTCACCAGGCTGTCGAGTTCGTTTCAGTTGCCATAACCCAGTGATTCCAGGGCGGACGCTTAGTCGCACGTCGCGCCATGCAGGACAAAGTTGATTTTCACCGTCAGGACTTGGTCGAGGACCCACAATACTCATTTGTCCGAGCAGCACATTAAAGAATTGGGGCAGCTCATCGATCTGCGTACGGCGCAATATTGAACCAATCTTTGTAACGCGGGGATCATTCTGAATGAGTACTTGTGGACCATCACATACATTGTCGCTTTGTAAGCTGCTCACCATAGAATCTGCGTCTTTTCGCATCGTGCGAAATTTCCAACAACGAAAAGATTTGCCCCCACGGCCTTGTCGCTTGTGGCCATAAAAGATAGGCCTACCATCAGTGACCAGAATCACAACTGCGATAGCCATTAATAATGGTGATAAGCAAACAAGAACTGCGGCGCTAAACAAGATATCAATCAAACGCTTACCTGTACGATAGAGTGTCCCACTGCGTTTTCGCTGCACAGACGTTGATGAAGCCTTACTCATTGGCACATCGGAGATCGTGCGCACAATAGTCTGCAGTGGCTCTTTATTTCGGTCGGCTTTCCAACTTGGACCTACAACACATCGTTCATTGGTCGACTCGCAACCCGAACCAAGCCAGAGCGGGCCGATCAGCTTGTTACCTCTTGGCGGCTTTTCATTTTCTAAATGCCAGATGTCTTTATCTGTCGACGCAATTCCTTCAATGACTTGTCCAGGATCACTCCAGCGACCAACAAGCTTTGTGAGAAGCGACTTCTGTTCATCAAGATAGGATTCATCAAACACCTGACCTTCACACTTCCAATGATTAACGCGCGACCATGGCACGGAACGTCGTGCGCGATCCCAACCAATACGGCGTGTAGAGGCATGCGCCCAATATTGAGCAATACGACGTTTCGTTGTAATGATGACCCAGTTCATAGGCAGAGTGGCATCGCGATAACGGCGCTCAATTGAACGAACAAGCCCCTGATCATCTGTAACGACTCGCTCTGAGTAATGACGACGACCTTCGTCAAGAAGTCGCAGTCGCATCACGATAGCATTGTGCCAAATAAGTCGTTCACTGAGTTCACCGAGCTCGAAGAGTGACATCTGTTGTTCTTCCAATAACAGATACAGCTCTGCGCTTGGCCGATGAAAAAGACCGGCTCCTCGACGCACACATTCAACACCGCGCGATCTCCAGTATGCATCATGCAACTGCCTCGCGGTCAAACCCCACACAACTGGCGAGGCGATCGGCGCCGATGCTTCGGTCTCGGCCAACGTCCCTATCACTTGTTTATTCCTTGCTACCGACGTCGTCATCACGAGAACGACTACTTGTTTCCATCGCCAACATGAGCGGACTCCGCTCCTTCTTTGTTGTGGCTAACACCGAACTTGCATCCTCTACTTGGCCTTCAATAACGCCACGAGCTTCGGCAGCAGCCGATAGCGACGCTTCCGACACATATCGGTAACACTCGTCATAAGGGGCACAATTGAGGATCGTTCCTAGATATCGGACGCCATACCGCTGCAATCCACCCAGACACTCTTCAAGCCTGGTTCTTGAGCCACCACTGCGGATGACCATGATGACGCCATCCGCAGCCACTGAAACAGGCGTGCTCTCAAGACTGCCGGTTATTGGGCCAGTATCAACTAAGATAATATCAAACATACTTCGTAGAGAGTTGAATAGCTCGTCAACATCTAACTTACGTATGCTCTCTGGGCCAACTGCTGGGTCGACTCCAACTGGCAGGATGCTGAGGTTTTTGTTATCGAGTTCACGTATCTCGCCATTGACATGGTGAGATCGAATCACTTCTTTCACACCAGGCGCTCCAACAAGACCCATCTGTCGCGTCATACTGCGACCCACCAGATCACAGTCAACGACAACCGTACGATAACCAGCTGCTGCGTACGACCAACCGAGTGACATAACGACACTCGTTTTACCGTCTCCTTGGAATGGACTCGTAATGGTGACCACAAATCCCTGACGAGGATTTCGAATCGCTTCAATCTGATTACGCACTTGATGAACACAGTGCGAAGCTACGTCAGCTCCATCAACATCATCTCTTGCTTGGTTGAGATCAGGCAGTACACCGAGACATCCGGCATCAATATTGAGTGAGCTCGAACCAACATGGTAGGCAGTGGTCGTACGACGATCGAAACAACCAATGAGAAAGACGATAAAGAATCCTACGAATGCTCCTCCGACCAATCCTGTTAACGCCCGCATGCCACGCTTATCACTCGCAGCGATCAGAGGAACAATACCAAGCTGTATTTCAACGCGACCACCAATAGAATCTTCTTCAACTGAGAGAGCCCGAATACGCGCATTGGTGGTAGCAATATCTGCCCTGATCGTTGCCACCAAACTCGACAAATCGTTGATCTCGCGAGCATCTTCCATGACTGCTTCGGATGCAGCTTCTTCTTTAGAAAGCTCTGCTTTCCAAAGTTCCAATTGACCGGCGAGTTGCTCTGGCGACCACTTTACGAATTCAGGATTCTCAAGAATGCCGACGGTTGAAAAGCCATGTTGGTCAATTCCGTTATCAGCCATCCATTCTCCATGGACAATCTTCAGTTGCCGTTCGTAGAGTTTTTTTGCACTCGCTAATCGTTCTTCAGCCCAAGTGTATTGACGAGCACCCGGGCGATAGCGATCTTTGATCCTCTCAAAGTGGACGGTAGAACTATCAAGCACACTTCGCAGACTCGCGAGATGTTCATCATATTTTTCAAGCTCTTTTTCAGATGCTGTGGGTAACACTTGGGTTGCCCGATTTTGATCCGCACCACTCAGCTCTCGTGCAGAAAGAATTGCAACTGCTTCTTCAATACGAGTCTTGATCTCTTCGACAAACTGATGCCTCGCAATGACGAGTGCACCAAGTTCATTTGTGTGATACTTAGCATGAATGGACGCAATCTGGGATTCAAGCGGACGGAGACGACGTTCTTGAGTCGCAACGTCGTCGCGCAGATCCTGGATCTTTCGACCCATTCCTATGACACCTGCTCGGCCGTAAAGTTCATTATAAGAACGTACTACAGCATTCACGCCAGCTTCTGCGAGGACGCCAGTGGGCGCTGTAAAGCTGACCAGAATCAGTTGTGTATCTGAGCTCGTACTTGCTTGAAGACCATCTCGTAGAACGGTGAGACCGTTGGCACCTTGAAAGTAGGGTTTGTCTCTTATCCCATCCATCGTTAATGCATGGGCAAGTACCCGATGACTCTTAATGAGCACAGACTGGGTTTTTAGGTATTGGCCATAGAACTTAATGCTATGGTCCGGAAGTGCCTGGCGTGTTACTTCTGTTTGTGGATCAATCCGAATTAACGCCTCGCTGCGATACAAGGTTTCCGACTGATACCAACCAACAATTAAGCCCGCCAAACCCAACACGACCGCAAGACAAATTGCCAATGTCCATCGACCACTGAGCCGATCAGTCAGGAGCACCAGCATTGACACTTGGCCATCATTGTCTGACTGTGCCCCTGCCTCATTCCAGTTTTGCGAGCCATAAGAATGACCAGCGTCTGAATAATGGTCGTAGTCATTCCTCATCGAACGCTCCTTCACCCAAACTTGGCGTCTGATCCGTGACGCCCAAATCTGCCAGCAGCATTGGCATACCGGCTAACAACTCTTGAGCCGCCTCAATCGCGACTTCCTCACTGATCTCTGCTGGGGTCAATATCTGGAGCTGGGCGACCCCCTGGACTGCCAGTGCATATCGACCTGACAAACTATTAATCTCACCAATATGGGGCGTGACGCCACCATTTGGGAGAATAAAGGTGTCAAATATTCGGACTCTAAGCTCTGTACCGTCCTCAGCACGCCTCCGGAAGTGATAAACCAGTACCGGCACTTCCGCATCAGGCAGCTTCAGCGTCAGACTCTCACGCTCATTCACACCCAGTGAGGTAACCACCCAGCCATTGGCCGGATAGCAAATGGGTGGATAGTGGCCGAGCATGTCACGAGCATCGCTGCAGTGCACGAGAAGGACCGACGCTTGCGTGCCATCCTCACCGCGATAGCGACGACTGAGAGCCCCATTAAAACGGAGTAATCGTTGCGCATCGGGCGGTATCTCTTCGTCCATACCATTCCAACGACCACCCCCAATACGAAATGGTACTTCAGCGAGTGTCTGACGGATTTTTTCTCTTCGAATCAAGACTTCTTCATCAATTGATACATGTGTCGGAATGGTCAGTCCGAGCAACACAAGCAAGAACAGTGTGCACACAGGTGCGAACACTGGAATACGTTGCAGAAGATGCCCTCTGGGTGGTAGTTTCATTGACTAGCCAATCGGTAACTATTTACTGGGAATTCGAGCCAACGCAGCGTACGTAGCATCATCACGAGTAAGAGCAGCGCCAACGGCAACATGATCCAACCAGCAATATCATGAAAGTCATGAGCAAAATCTGGATCGCCATATCCATATATCAGGCTGGTCGGAACCAATCGAATGATGTTGCACAATATTGCGATAATTGGACTAATCAGAAGCAATAGGACTCGTGTGACTGGCTTAAAGGGTGTGCTGAAAGCAAAGGCATACACAACAAGTGTGAGTGCAAAGATCATACGCATGCCATTACATGCTTCACCAACAGCAACAGATTGCCCATTAATAACAAGCACGTTGCCCGTCTTGACTGCTGGGACACCTATCAACTCCAATATGGAATATGAAACACCTGTTGCAAACTCTTGCATTGGAAGAGCAAGCGAGTGCCGGAGCACACCAGGGACCGGCAACACAAACAACAAGACGCCGAATACAGGCGCGAACAGGTATACCGGTATCAGCCCTGTAAAGGACAAAATGATTCCGACCAACACTAATAAACTGCCCGCATGCCAATAGATCTGGATGCCTGACTGGAAGCCCCACCAAGAGATGAGCCAGCCAAGTAACACAATCATTGGCCCAATAAAACTCGGTTGAAAGAGCACATGACGCAGTCGGGGACGACGCAACCACAGCAACCAAATGGCAATAAGAGGTGCGAGGAAAATGTGGGATTGCTCAGAGTCATTGATGCCAATTGAGGCAATATCGAGCAAGGGCTGCCACATCAAAATAATGGCAAAGATAAGCAGACCGAATAAAAGCACCCAATCTGACCATCTCCAAGCTCTTCGAGGGCGAACATTCATAGTTGTGTGGCCCCCGAATTCGGCTTCAGCTGTGAACGCGCATTAACTTTGGTACGCCTTAACTCTGTTCGAGATGACTTTGGCGCCATTCCACGTTTTCCAATAATTGTATTAACGACACGTGAACCCGCTTGAATGGTCACTCCTTGACCTACCACTGAGCGAGCAACCACGGCGCCTTTGTTGATCGTCGCGCCTTGCAAAATCACGCTGTCATGCACAACTGCTTCATCACCAACTGAAACACCAGACTCTATAAGACATTTTCCATCGATCACCGCTGTCTCAGCAATCACTGTTTGTGCTTGTTCTTTTGAGTACGTAACAACTTGATTCTCTACGGAGAGTTCTCGACCAATCGCTTCTAAATATGAGACTCGGTCATGGATTCGACTTGAACCTCGTAGCACACTGACTGGTCGAACTTGGAAAGAACTATCGTGTAGTGCGGGTAACAACTGTTCTTTAAGATCGAAGTATCCAATCTTGGGTACCTGCTCAAAGATAGCGCGACGGAAAGCTGAAATGCCGGCAGGACTATTAGAATCACAGACACCAACAGCGCCATCAGCGCCACCCTGTACCGCTGAAATGACGTCTCGAGCGGAAGATACTGGGGCGCTGTTACCTTCCACAACAACGATAATGGTGTCTGGTTCAAGATCCAAGGTCAGATCTCGGATGACACCACCTGGGCCTCGCCATGCCGCGGGCTCCAAAACCGTTTTAACCACTGATCGAAAGGCTCTTTTTCGCGTAATTGAGCGTATCGCTGTATCAATTATGTGCGTGTCGCTTCCTAAATTGAGAGCGATACAAACCTCACTTACGAAGGCTTCATCTAGAATTTCTAACCATGCTTCGAGAACCGTCGCCGACCGGCGCAGTGGTAGCAAGACCGTTGGTACTTCCAACGCATCACGCAAAAAAGAACTGCGCATGTGACCCGCCAACATGACTACGAAAATCCCCGGTATCACGATTTTAATTTCTCCCGGAAACCCGAATAAAACCTTATCCGTGGCGAGGTTGCCACGGAAATCCCTGCACACTATCCCATGTCCGCCGATGCTCGTCGGGCGCCACTGGGTTGTACTTTTCAGTAACGTAATAAAGAAGCCCTGCTTGCTCAGAACCAACACAAGCAGCACCATGCCAGAGTGGCGGAGGAATGATAAGAGCGGCAGGGCGCATTTGACCTAGCACCGTGATCCAAGCCGCTCCATCTGACTCTCGCCAGACTCCAACTTTGAGATGACCGTTCAAACAGATCCAAAAGTCCGTTTGGTGATCATGTCTGTGCCAAGCTTTAACAATGCCTGGATACTGACATGAATAATTAATTTGACCCTGTGGTGATAAGGCGCCCGCCATGCAATTCATCAATGACCATCCACGTTCATCAGCATGTGGTGTAATCGGCATCAGCAGTGGCTCATCCAGAGAACGAGCTGCCTGCTCAACATCCGACCAAGTACCCTCGTGTACCCGCGGCGCGGCCGGATTTACCGCGCTTGCTCCAAGAGCATCACATTGATGCACACTCTGGGGGGAGAGGCTCATCTGAAGTATCCTTCCCGATCCATAAGGGCAGATGGGCTGCACCAATGGGCCGATACGCTGAGGGGGCACCGCTCTTACTCCGATCCAGCCTCCCAAGCCAGATCGAGATCCCGCATACAAATTCACGAACGAGAAGCGGTCCCCACCAGACCTCGCCCGCTGCACTGGGTTCCGACTCCCTCTATCGGATCATTCCCAGTTCCACCATGCCTGAAGCAGCAAGTACTGCTGAGACAATGTGTAATGTATAGGCCTCCACCTGCCCTATGCAATTTTAACGACCCCAAAAAGGTGCTTTCATTTTTATCGGACCCCTCTATTACGCTCAATCAGCAGGACTCAAATGGGCTATGCATCAAATCCATCTCAGAGACGTTCATCCTAGAATCACCGACCTCCCGATAAATGCTGAGCTAAAAAGGGACGCCCTGCCAGTTCGCGGAGGTTGACCAATGATCTTTTTCGAAGTCCGCTGAATCGGAGCTCATGATGACGAATACCCCAACGAACGAATCTCAGCCAGGTCCTCGCAGCCGCCGCAAGACCCTGGGCATCATTCTGACGCGGATTGTTATTCCATGTTGGGTGCTGGCTGGAGTCATATTTAAGCTTGCACATGCGACACCAACCAATCTTCCGCCAACCATCCTGGATCTCGGCCACAAGAATCTGGGAATTGATGCGCATTGGCTTCTGGCAACGCTACTCGTCCTTGAGCTCTTTGCCGTAGCAGTCATGTTTTTCTTTGCACGCTGGGCCCGACCAATGGCCGTGTTTATGTTGGTGGCGTTCTGCATCATCCTGCTCGCAGAAATATTCCAAGGCAATGTCACAACTTGCGGTTGTTTTGGCACTTTGCCAATTCCTCCTTGGGTCATGCTCATTATTGATGGCTCTCTTCTCGCTGCCGTTCTACTCACTTGGCAGCGAAGGGAACCTATCGAAAGTAATGCTTACTTATTGGCCGTAGTAGCCGCTTGTTTCGTACTGATTGCTGGATTCACTTATATCCGTGTACTTGGTGTCAAGGCATCAAATCAACGGATGGTAGAGACCACCAGTCCTGTCGAACCACAGACGACGGCTCAATCATCTGAAGTCACTGACACAAATCAATCAAGCAGTGCAAACAACACATCAGTCGCACCAAACCAACCCACTACAAATCTGATTCAACTACCAAGTTTCTATTCCGTGGATGATCCCGATGCTTGGGTTGGCAAACCTTTTCAGTCAATCGATCTGTACAAATACATGACGGTCAAGCCCAAAGACCTTAACAAAGGGAAACGATACATCGTCTTTTACCGCAAGACGTGTGACCACTGTGAAGAGCTTATCTGGGACCATTTTTATGGAGAACCAGTGGCTCCAACAACACTGATCGCTTTCCCTGAAAGTGCCGATGGCTTTGCAACGGCCGGTGTTTGGGACATGCCTTGTGATGGGTGTGAAATGCTTGAACTACCGGTGGGCCCGGATTGGTGGATTGAACCACCTATGGTGATCGCCTTGAATAACGGCAAAGTTGTCTGCGTGAGTGAGGCCGAAGAATCGACCGAGCCCCAGTGCCTTCCCTGGCATGTGGAAGCTGGCTTGGTTGATGCTCCTTGACTCCGTAAGCTCCATAGCGTTTCCATGGCCGGCCCGTTTTGACCACAATCTGCTGCTGATCTGCATCAGAATCTAGGTGGTACGGATTGCGTGGTAGGATGCCGAACCAATTTACGTCCCATGAAGCGTCACGATGCACCGGCCAGGAGAGTCACTATGTCCAATGATGCGAAGCCAGTCTTAGATCATCTTTCAACCACCGGTGAAGCTCGCTTAGAGCGTCTGTGTGATCTACTTCGATTTCCAAGTGTGGGAACCGACTCTGCATTTGATAAAGACACCAGAAATTGCGCCCAATGGCTTGTTGAAGATCTTAAGGAGTGTGGGCTAAAAGCTGAACTTCGAGAAACCGCCGGCCAACCCCTTGTGTATGCACATCACCCTGGAC
>CALCOW010000103.1 GCA_937899935.1 uncultured Phycisphaerae bacterium | reverse complement strand
GTTTTCAAAACCGTCACGACGAATATCATGCGCGACCGAGGTGCGTATGGATCCTGCGCGCCATATAAATATGCCAACAGAAAGAGCTAACAAAATCGTACAAAACAGATAACCCAATCCCCAAAGAAACAAACCTGGCTCCATGCCAGTCTTCAGATAGCCGTCTACTGCATCAATGACGCCCTTGGTCAGCAACGGATAAGTGACCTCACATAACGCAGTAGTAAATGCCGCAGCCGAGAGCCACTTCAAATCGGTTGGATATCGACTCGCATAACCAAAAAGTTTTTTCCATAACTCAACATTCAAACGTTTCGACAATTTGTGATCATCGAAACCATCGTCAAAGTTTTCATCATCAAACACTTCACTCACGGCTGTCTCTCGCTCTGATATCCGTATTGTTCGACATCCGATCGTATTTGATCGTCTAAGGCACCTTGAATTTGGCACAATCGACGATACAGCCCAGAAACAACTGAGAGTTCTTCATGACTTCCGAGCTGAACCAGCCGGCCCTGATCAATTACGGCAATTCGATCCACGTAAGCAAGAGAGCTCAAACGGTGAGCGATCACCAGTGTTGTCTGACGGCCTTTGCGCTTTTGAAGCGCTTTTAAGATTAGCTGTTCCGTGTTGGTGTCTATCGCTGACAGAGAGTCATCCAACACCAAGACCGGAGAGTCCTTGAGCAAGGCCCTGGCAAGGGCCAATCGCTGCCTTTGCCCACCCGATAAAGTGACGCCCCGTTCTCCGACTCGTTCATCAAACCCTTCCGGGAACTCCATGATTGAATCGTAAATAGCGGCTTCTCTGCATGCCTGCTCGATCTCAGCTTGGCTAGCCTTCGCACGACCTACGGATAAGTTCTCTCTCAGTGTTCGGGAGTATAGAAAGGGGTCTTGAAGCACCACGCCGATTTGTCTTCTTAACCATAAGCGATTTAAAGTGGCGACCTCGTGACCATCTATCTCGAGCTTACCCGATTGATATGGATAGAGCTTAAGCAAACACCTAATCAGGCTAGTCTTTCCTGAGCCAGGTGGTCCTACTATCCCCAGGGTCTCGCCCGGTTTTATATCGATCGAAAAACCATCCAGGATTTGTTTTCCATCATCAAAGGCAAAACTCAAATTTTCAGCCCGAATACCGCCCAGCGCTCTGCCAGTAGCAGGAGTAAAGCCTTCTTCTTCGGCTTCGGCTCTCCGAATGTGGTCTATTCTTCCAAGTGAAATTACCGCCTTCCCAGAATCGGTTAATACTCTACCGAGCTGTCTAACCGGCCAAATAACCATCCCCTCGCAAGTCAAAAAGATAAACAGGTCGCCAATAGTTAACGAACCCTGCATCACATAATGCGCACCCGCAAAAAGCACGATGCCAATCTGCGACATAGCGATCATGTCCGATACAGGCCAGTAGATTCCCATCAATTTAATGAGGCGTCTGTTGTTGTCTCTAAAAGTCGCATTACGGACACCGAACTTGTTTATTTCATGGTCCTGTCTGGCAAAGGCCCTGACTACTCGAATACCGGTGAGGTTTTCTTGAAGTGTGGCGGTCATGGCTCCTTCTGACTCGT
>CALCOW010000102.1 GCA_937899935.1 uncultured Phycisphaerae bacterium | reverse complement strand
CACTCCCCTGAGCAATAATCACAACCCGATCACAGGTCATTTCAACCTCGGAGAGGATATGTGTTGAGAGCAGAATGGTGTGTGTTCCAGCCAGCTCACGCAAGAGCCCTCGAAACTCCCGAATCTGGACCGGGTCTAAACCAGAAGTTGGTTCATCAAGAATGACCACCGGTGGCTCATGCAATAAGGCCGCAGCAAGACCAACCCGTTGCCGATATCCCTTGGAGAGTTGCCCAATAGGACGACGCTGGACACTCTCAAGCCAACAACGACGAATTGCCTGCGAGACCAGGTGCTTAGAGCGACGACCGGTTATTCCCTGCAAACGGGCACGAAACTTGAGCAACTCAATCACTCGCATCTCGGTGTAAAGAGGGGCTGATTCAGGCAAGTAGCCAATTTGCCGTTGTGCTTGCAATCGATCCCGCACGACATCATGCCCCGCCACAAAGGCCTGACCGGTGGTCGGCATCAACGATCCGCAGAGCATACGGATCGTGGTGGTCTTGCCAGCACCATTGGGGCCTAAAAAGCCCACGACCTGGCCATGGGGAATCTTCAGATTCAATTCGGTGACAGCCTTGACAGAACCGAACCGACGGCCCAGTTGGACGGTATCAATGATGAGGGATTTGTCGTCGCTTTGGGGCACTGCGGCTTACTTTGCCTTCTTGGGCTCGAGATTGGATCGCCTGATAATGTTCCTACACCCCACCGAATATGCGAATCCTATGCATCCGCCTTGCTTGCTGCACGAACAATTTACCAGGTGGTTGAGGTCGCTGTTGGGGGTCACCGGACCAAACTGGTGGGGATTCCACTCAGGATTCTCAGATCCAAATAGCGTGTGTCAAGCATCTTTGGCCGATGAGATCCAAGCCAGCGATTGTTGGGAGGGTATTTCCCTGGATATGATCCCCAACGCTTCTGCAATCTCCTCGATCTGGCCTGTGGATACCTGGAGCTCTTATGGGTAAAGAAAAACCCAGGTTGATTCTTCTTCGATCCGATGTGGCGGGTGCGGACACCGTCACACCGGTTTCAGAACATCTTCATCACATTTTTGATGTGATTGATGTCAGTTCGAATGCGAGTCTCATTGAACACCTCAAACAAGCCCGCCCAGAAGACCTGGTCGGGCTTGTTCAAAGTACGGCTGGAACCGACGGTAGTTTAGCGCTGGAATCGATCGGTGAAGGCGTGATCGCGGTCAACGCCTTGGGTCATCGTCAGTGGGCCAGCAAACACTTTGAACAACTTGATCAGTCACTACAGCAAAGAGCACTTGATGAGTGTGGACTCGCTGCAGCTCAATTTTCAAGCGAGCTGCCCGAAGGCAATATTGAAACCACGACTCGACGTTCAACGCAGTTCACAATGAATGACCATCATTGGGCGATGACGCTTGCACCTCTCAGGTTCGGTGGTGCCGTTGGCATTCTTTGGGATACCACTGAAAAAGAAAACTTGCAGCGACGATTAGATCTCATTAACTCTGCTGGCAGCGAGTTAATGCAAATCGACTCAAAGGCAATTGTTGATCTCCATGTCACAGAACGCCTCAAGTTATTGGAAACGCGAATCATCAAATCTGTCCAAGAACTACTCGACTTTGATAATTTTGAAGTTCGTCTACTAAATCAAGAAACCAATCAACTTGAGCTGGTCATTGCAATTAATATCACGCCGCTCAAAGTCGGTGAGGTTATTTACGCGCAAAACGAAGGCAATGGAATTTCAGGATATGTTGCGAGCACTGGCGAGAGTTACATCTGCCCAAATGTCCAAGAAGACCCCCTCTATCGTGAAGGTCTCGATAGTGCAAAGAGCTCACTAACGGTTCCACTCAAGCTCTTAGATACTGTCATAGGTGTTTTTAACGCCGAATCATATACCCCCGGAGCTTTTAACGAGACTGATCGGCAAATGGCGGAAATGTTCGGACGCCACATTGCCAGCGCCATGCATATGCTCGACCTCTTGCTCGTTGAACGCTTTACAACCAATGAAAAGACGGCTGAGCGTGTGCTGGGGCAACTAAAAGCACCTTTCAGCGAACTGCAAAGTCATGCAGAGATATTGTCTGACCTTTCGATCAAGAGTAAAAAAGCAAAAGAGGCAATCGCTGGGATTGTCAAAGCTGCTTCCCTAATGAAGCAACGTTTAGAAACATCCGAAAAAGGTCCCCGTACAGTACTTGATGCAGAAGAGGAACTACAGCGCCTAGAGATCGACCCAGAGATTCAAAACAAACGAATCCTCATCGCTGACGACGAGCCCGCTATTCGCAAAGCTGTCTGTAAGGTTCTTGAACAGAGAGGCTGCCAGGTCACTGTATGCGGTGATGGAAACGAAACGCTAAAGGCCCTTGATCTAGCAAGTCGTGAAGATGTTTTCTTTGATCTCGTAATTAGTGATATTAAGATGCCAGACTGTAGTGGCTACGATGTCTTCCAAGCGACACATCAATTGTGTGCGGAGACACCCGTCATTCTTATGACTGGCTTTGGATATGATCCTGATCACTCAATCGTCAGAGCGAGCCAAGAAGGGCTTCAGGGTTTTCTTTTCAAACCATTCAACCGAACCCAGCTACTCGAAGCAGTGACCCGTGCACTCACGGAAAGTGAGTCGGGCAACGCCACCTAAACCCACGACTAACAACGGATCGCCGAGAGAACACGTGGTAACCCCTCGTGATCATCCAAGATCTCAATCTGTTTAAAACCACCCGACTCAGTCAGAAGCGCTTGGGCGTTTGTTGCATGAGCACTGGCAAGTTCAATCACCAACAGGCCACCGCTACGAATCAGCTTCTGGCTCTGGGTCAAAAGTTCGCGAATAACAACCAGTCCATCTGAACCGCCCTCCCATGCCGTAGGCGCAATAAACTCACGGACGGCTGCTTGCATAGTCCCCACCTCGTTGGCGGGTATGTAGGGCGGGTTAGAGCTCAGCACATCAAATTGACGCCCTGCCAGCCAACTTGGCAGCGGCGTGAGGCCAGCACCAACGATAAACTCAATTTGCCCCGATACTCCATGCCTTTGGGCATTACGCTCAGCAAGCTTCAGAATTTCTTGGTTGAGATCGGTGGCGAGAACCTGGCTCCCGGCCAATTCTGCCGCTAATGTCACCGCGATACAGCCGGTGCCTGTACCTATATCCACAAGAAGCGGTTCCTCTGCCTGGGTCTGGCTGGACCAGTCAAGGATGCGCTGAATGAGTGTCTCGGTGGCTGGCTGGGGTATCAGCGTACACGGGTCCACCCAGAAATCTCGCAAAAAAAAGGCGGCCTGGCCGACCAACAGGTGGACTGGCTCACCAGCTCCAGCCCGCTGCGTCAGGGCTCGTAAAGCATCCAGTTCTTCAGCCGAGGCAGGTCGATCAAGCTGGGTGTAGAGCTCAATACGGGGACAGTCGAGCACATGGGCCAAGAGCATTTGAGCGACATGCCGTGGTGCGTCGATCTGCTTGGCTTCAAAGAACCCTGTCATCCAGCTCAGGAGGCGCCCACTGGTCCAAGGCCCGGCTGACTCACCCTGAATAGAGGAGGTTGATTTTCCCATAGCGATGATTGTACGTGCGTTGCCGGGGGGCCTGTGAGAAAGCACTGCGAAGCTGCAGAACCTCGGATAGGATTGACCATTCGCGAGTCAAATTGAGCCTCCAGGGCAACGGCCTGCTGGGGAGATTTGTGTTTGAGCCTGCTTAAATCAGGAGATGCACGATGCACGTGCTCATGCTTGGCTGGGAGTTCCCTCCCTACATCACCGGTGGTCTTGGAACAGCCTGCCAAGGTCTTACGAAATCGCTTGATCAGCGTGGCGTCAAGATCACCTTTTTGCTGCCCAAAGCAGTTGGTAATGAGGCGCCCGCCCACATCAATCTGGTTGGCACCGATACCCCTCAGCAGCGCCGTGCTCCTACATCGGCTGATGGATCTGTTCAGCCAGATCATGAAACAACAAATGAAATGACCGATGCATTGATCGATACAACTTTCGTAGAGATCGAAGCTGGTTTTGCAAACCCCTACGCGCGACCAGACATCCATACCAAAATGCACCGTGAATCATTGAACGCTGGCGAGAATATTTCGCCAGATATACTGATAGATCCTGTCAGCGGAGATCCAATAGCGCCTGAAGAAGCGGCCATGGATAAAATAGACTCGGACTATGGTGGTGATTTGCTGACCAAGATTAGACGGTATGCGGCATTCTGCCTCAAGGCGGCAAAGGATCTTGAATTTGATGTTATTCACGCGCATGATTGGATGACATTTCCTGCTGGACTTATGCTTGCTCGAGCAACCGGCCGGCCGCTCGTCTGTCATGTGCACTCAACAGAATTTGACCGCTCTGGCGAACATCCCAATCAGATGATTTACGACATCGAGCGGCGCGGTGCACACGGTGCGATGCGCGTGATCGCTGTGAGCCGTTTGACACAAGACATTCTCGTCTATCGCTATGGAATGGATCGGAACAGAATCTCAGTGGTCTACAATGGTGTTGATCTGGAGCCGACACAGAACGATCCAAAGCGAGGGATTAAGGGTGATGACAAAATCGTCTTGTATCTCGGTCGCATTACCATGCAGAAAGGTCCGGAGTATTTCATACAAGCCGCGGCACGCGTTCTTCAAGTGATGAAGAACGTAAAGTTTGTAGTGGCTGGTGATGGCGACATGGCCCGTGGCATGATTGAAATGGCTGCTCACCTAGGAATTGGCCATAAGGTGCTCTTCACTGGTTTCTTGCGAGGCAGAGATATTGATCGTGTTTTCCAGATGGCTGACTTGTACGTGATGCCATCGGTTTCGGAGCCCTTTGGTATTGCACCCCTCGAAGCTATGATTCGCGATGTCCCGGTGCTTATCAGCAAATCTTCAGGTGTCAGTGAAGTACTCACTCACGCGCTGAAGGTCGACTTCTGGGATACTGATGCTATGGCGGACAAGATCGTCGCTGTGCTGCGACATCCCCCACTTGGCAATACGCTTCGACGACAAGGTGCTTTCGAAGTGCGTGGTTTAAACTGGACAGGTGCTGCAGAGCGCGTCGAACAAGTTTACAACCAAGTGGTAGAGGCGATGAAGGTAAGCAGCGTGGCTGCTCATTGATCAAATGACAGGGAGTTAACGCGTGGTATTCGGTTTATTGAAATCGCGTCGAATGAAGTCAGCTCAATCGAAAGGGAGCGCCGAGCCTATCAAAATGGACGGCGAACTCGAGCCGCATATCCATGAGGTTGGCAAGAAGCTACTTAAGCTCTCTGATGATCAAAAGCAGAGTCTGCTATCGACTGCGTTTTGGTCGGACAAGCTCATGAACTGGGCCATGCAGGACGAAGCGTTCAAAGTTCAGCTCTTTCGATTTGTCGATACGTTTCCAATGCTCAAAACACCGGAGCAGGTCCATGACCACTTGACTGATTATCTTTCGCAACCAGGTGTCACCTTGCCGTCTGGCTTAGGCATTGGTCTCAAGGGTGGCGGGCTCTTCAAAGGGCAAATGACAAATCTGGTGACTGGTCGCATTAAAGCCATGGCCCAGCGTTTTATTGCTGGTGAAGATGCACCGTCAGCAGTGCCCTATCTCGAAAAACGTTGGCTCAAGAATGTTGCGTTCTCAGTTGATCTGCTCGGGGAAGCCTGTGTCAGCCATGCTGAGGCAAAGGTGTATCAGGACCGCTATCTTGCTTTGACAAAAGAAATTCCTGAACGTGTCGCTTCGTGGCCGGCGAATCCTCTCCTCGAAACTGATCACTTGGGACCAATTCCACGCACCAATCTCTCTATCAAGATCAGCTCATTGTTCGCCAATACGGATCCGATTGATGCCGAGGGATCGATTACGGCACTTGTTGAACAATTGGGACCGATTTTAAAATCAGCAAAACAACACAACGCCCTCATCAACTTCGATATGGAGCAGTTTGAGCTGAAGGATCTCACCTTGGATCTTTTCATGCGTTGCTGTGAGACATATGACTTTGAAGCAGGCCTGGCGATGCAAGCCTACTTGCGTAGCGGCGATGATGATGCACAGCGCATTGTGGAGTGGGCGACCAAATCAGGTCGTCAGGTGACCGTGCGTTTGGTCAAGGGTGCCTACTGGGATTATGAAGTCATCCACGCTGAACAAATGGGATGGCCGGTACCAGTTTGGACCACAAAGTCAGATACCGATGCGTGTTTCGAACGGATGACAAAGATCTTTGTTGATGCGATACCAACCACACTCGATCAAGGTGGTGTCAAACTCGCCTTGGGATCACACAATGTACGTTCAATCGCTGCAGCGATCGCGATGATCGAACAGCGCGGCCTTCCACATAGTGCCATCGAACTACAAATGCTTCATGGAATGGCCGATCGCATTAAAGACGCTGCCATCGCCATGGATTTTAGACTGCGAGAATATGTGCCCGTTGGTGAAATGATTCCAGGAATGGCCTACTTAGTTCGTCGACTACTGGAAAACACTTCAAATGAATCATGGCTGCGATCTGAAGCGGGATCCGAAGGAGATGTCGAAACACTTTTGGCCAGTCCGCATCGCGATGGTCACGACCAATCACCTTTAGGTCGGCTCGACCAGGCCCCGGAACGTCATCACCTCTCCGTTGCAACTGAGGGTGTGGGTGACGGACGTCCCTTCTTTAGCGAACCGATGCGCGACTTCGGCGATGCCAAACAGCATGCTGCATATGCGAACGCGATCGAGAAATACGCGGTTCCCAAGGTCTCAATTGACGCCACGGTTGTTGATGCAGAGCAGGCCGTCGCAACGTGCGCCGAAGCCTTCCCGGTGTGGCGTGATACAGCTCCTCGGGAGCGATCCAAAGTACTCGTTGATGCAGCAGCGCAGATGCGCGATCGCCGCGACGAACTCTCCGCCATTGTGCTCAAGGAGTCTGGAAAGACCTGGCGCGAGGCAGATGCTGATGTTTGTGAAGCAATTGATTTCCTTGAGTATTACGCTCGCGAGGCAGTCAGTCTCTTTGAGACTCACCGATTGGGCGCTTTTATTGGCGAGCTTGACCAGCAATGGCACCAACCAAGAGGTGTTGCGGTCATTATTAGCCCATGGAACTTCCCCTTGGCGATCTGCACCGGTATGACCAGCGCCGCATTAGTCACTGGAAACACGGTGATCGTAAAACCAGCTGAGCAAACACCAGCGATTGCCAAAGTGATGTGTGAAATTCTCTGGAAAGCTGGCGCGCCGAAGCAGGCATTACAGTTTGTATCAGGGCCAGGTGAGACAGTCGGTGCGGCACTCGTAAGAGATCCACGCGTTTCACTCATCGCATTCACAGGATCGAAAGCAGTTGGTCTTGATATTATCTCAGCTGCTGCCGAGACTCCCACCGGCCAATACTTTGTCAAGAAGGTTGTCTGTGAAATGGGCGGGAAGAACTCCATCATCATTGATACCTCTGCCGATCTAGATGAAGCGGTGCTCGGTGTTCGTGCGAGTGCTTTTGGATTCCAAGGCCAAAAGTGTTCTGCATGTAGCCGAGTGATTACAGTTGGTGAAGTACACCAACAATTTGTTGAGCGCCTCGTGGAATCAACACGCACCTTGGTTGTGGGCAAACCCGTAGCACCTGGCACAGACATTGGACCTGTGATCGACCAAGAGGCCGCTAATAAAATTCGCAGCTATGTTGAGCTTGGGAAAAAAGAGGCCACGCTCGCTTTGGGTTCTGAAGTTCCAGCCAATTTAGAAGCTGAGGTTGGCATGCCATACGTCACTCCGCACATCTTTACTGATGTTGGTCCAGAAGACCGCTTGGCCCAAGAAGAAATCTTCGGCCCTGTGCTTGCCGTCATTCAAGCGAAAGATTTTGAAGACGCACTCCGTATTGCTAACAATACTCAATACAAACTCACCGGTGGCGTCTTTAGCCGTAAGCCCGCGCACCTTGAAATGGCCCGCGATCAGTTCCGCGTCGGCAACCTCTATCTCAATCGCACCTGCACCGGAGCATTAGTTGGCCGGCAGCCGTTTGGTGGTTTTGGTCTTTCTGGCATTGGATCAAAAGCTGGTGGGTCAGATTATCTACTCCAATTCGTAGAGCCGCGTTGTGTCAGCGAAAATACGATGCGGCGTGGTTTTGCTCCAGGACTCTAGATCTCGCTTATTCAGTCGAGTAGATGTCTTCGCCCGAGTTGATGCTTGATTCTTGCTGTAAGAGCGACCAATGCGACCTGCTTTCATCTATCACCGTATTACTTTAAGAAGAGTGAAATGAAAATACACTTTGCCCTCGCCCTCCTCATGAGCATCATGGCGGTGACCGTTGCGAATGCTCAATTTCAACTTGATACCAAGGCAATCGATCAGATCTTCTCTCAATGGGATAAGTCTGATTCGCCAGGCTGTGCTGTTGCCGTGCTCAAGGATGGAAAGATTGTTTATGCCAAAGGCTTTGGCATGGCCAATCTAGACGATCACGTTCCCAACAATCCAAACACGGTATTCCGTATTGCCTCAACTTCAAAACAAGTGACAGCAGCACTCATGGCCCTTCTTGCTCAAGAAGGTGTTTTGTCACTTGATGACGACATTCGAAAATGGATTCCTGAACTTCCTGATTACGGCGAGAAGATCACCATAAGAGATTTGATCCACCACGTCAGTGGATTGCGTGATTACACCAGCATCATGTACTTGAATGACACACTTGATGATCATTGCACTGACGCAGACGCCTTAGAGGTCATATGTCGACAAAAAGGCGTCAACTTTGAGCCTGGAACACAATTTAGTTATTGCAACAGTGGATACTTTCTTCTTTCGGTGATTTGCAAGAGAGCGACAGGCGATTCGATTCGCGTGTCAGCAGATAAACATATCTTTCAACCCTTGAACATGAAGCAGACGCACTTTCACGATAACTATCGAGAAATCGTGCCTCATCGAGCAGTTGGCTACGAAAGAAATGAGGATGGTGACTGGGAAATCTCAACGACGCGATTAGAAATGTGTGGCGATGGAGGCATTTTTACAACAGTTCGAGACTATGCGCTTTGGGATGAGAATTTCTACACCGGCCAAGTTGGT
>CALCOW010000101.1 GCA_937899935.1 uncultured Phycisphaerae bacterium | reverse complement strand
CCCCACCCTGACAATGCATCTTCACAAGGACACCTTCCTTTTTCTGAACTGAGCTAGATTCTACAGCCCAAAGTCCCACACAGTCCGCGCTTGCTTGGTTACTCTACGCCAACTTAAACGGTCTTACCTGTTCACAAAGCTTTGCATTGGATCTCTTTTACCCGTGAATAACGCCTCTGACGATCTTCCACATCGCCCATCGACCAATCAAATTGGCCCCATTGCTTCAGCAGCACTTGTGATCGCTGTGATCGTAGCCATCTTGACCGTGTGGGGCCTGGCCGGCCATTCAGGAGGCGGCCATGGCGACAGTGAAC
This sequence comes from uncultured Phycisphaerae bacterium, assembly GCA_937899935.1. Classification (GTDB taxonomy): domain Bacteria; phylum Planctomycetota; class Phycisphaerae; order Phycisphaerales; family SM1A02; genus JAQWNP01. The sequence continues at coordinate 8,740 of CALCOW010000101.1, read as the reverse complement.
CAGTCGCGAGCGCCACTGATGGCACCACTGACGCAGCCACCGCGACTGACGACCATCAAGACCATGAAGAGGCTGATGATCACACACCCGATACATTGCCGCCGCTTTGGTATATCGGCATTCTTCCGTTTATTGGCATTCTTGGCTGCATCGCGGTACTGCCACTGCTTAGTGCCACTCACCACTGGTGGGAAAACAATCTCAATCGCTTCATCATCTCGATGTTCATCGCCGGCCTGACGATGCTGTACTACTTACTTGCAGAAGGCTGGCAATCACTACCGTACGTGATGAACCATGCCATCATTCAAGAGTACATCCCCTTCATCATTCTGCTCTTTAGCTTGTACGTGATTTCCGGTGGCATCCGGCTTTCAGGTGACCTTGCTGCGCACCCACTGACCAACACCACTTTTCTTGCAGTCGGCGCCGGCATTGCTAGCTTTATTGGCACTACTGGCGCCAGCATGCTGCTGATTCGTCCGCTTCTGAATACCAATCGCGAACGGAAGCACAAAGTACACACCGTGGTCTTCTTCATTTTCCTGGCCAGTAATATTGGCGGAACACTGTTGCCCGTTGGCGACCCACCACTTTTCCTAGGCTTCCTGGCCGGCGTGCCCTTTACATGGACCCTTGGACTCTGGCCAGAATGGCTGATCTGCTGCATCGTTCTGCTGATTGTCTATTACATTATTGATACCCGTGCCTACAAGCGTGAAACACCAGCTAATGTTCGTCGTGATGATCGCAACATCGAGCCACTGCGTTTGGTGGGTTGGTTCAATCTCGTCTGGCTGGCGATTCTCGTGCTTGTCTTGGCTTTGATTGATCCAACCAAAGTGGTACCAGCGACCAACTGGAAGCCGTTCCTCTTTATGCGTGAATTGATCATGCTGGGCATTGTGGTCATTGCTTGGGGAACCACGCGAGCACAGATTCGCAAGGACAACGAATTCAACTTTGCCGCCATTATTGAAGTTGCGGCTATTTTTATTGGCATCTTTATCGCGATGCAGGTGCCACTGGAAGTGCTCAAAATATCTGGAGACACCATCACCAATACCTTTGGCGAGCCATGGCACTTCTTCTGGGCCACTGGCATTCTCTCAAGCTTCCTTGACAATGCGCCAACGTATCTGGTCTTTTTGCAACTTGCCCAACAGGTGCCCATCACTGAAGGCATGGATACCGTGCTTATTGCGGAAGGAACACCCAAAGAACATTTCATCAGTGAAACCCATCTTGCGGCCATTAGCTTGGGCGCCGTCTTTATGGGTGCCATGAGTTACATCGGCAACGGACCAAACTTCATGGTCAAAGCCATCGCTGAACAATCAGGTGTGAAGATGCCGAGTTTCTTCGGATACATGTTCCGCTACAGCATCCCTATACTCATTCCACTTTTCATTGTGATTAGCATTCTGGTTGAGTTTGTAATCTGATTCTCACACCTTGGCAGATGACGCCACGAACCATATTGCCACCTTCGGCCTCGACCCTGACCAGTCACAAGAACTCATGGCCGACGCGGCCACATTCGGCCATGCCCATGGATAGCTAACAGAGGCTCACGAGCGCCTCGGGCCGGCTGCTGAAGGCCTTCAGACCGCCAGGGAGCTTGGCGCTGATGCCATTGCCATGGGATCGACAGGACGCTCAGCCTTGGTCGCGCTGGTGGCCGGCGATTCGGCACTGCATGTGATCAAGAACTCTGAAGTGCCTGTGTTCTGAACGCGATAAACAATCGCGAGCACCGCCGCGATCCGCGTATAATGATCCACTTATGGAGATCACGCTCAACGGCACAACACACGAAATTGACGATGGGGCCACGATTGCGAACCTGCTCTTGCAACGTGATCTGGCAGCAACCCCATGCGCCGTTGAGGTCAACCGGCAACTCGTACCCAAAGCCAAGCACGAGCAGCATCACCTTGCCAGCGGTGATGCGGTAGAAATTGTCACGCTCGTCGGAGGTGGCTGAGAGACCACACAGACCATGTCCACGACTACCAATACAATGCAAGCAAGTGACCTTGTCATCGGCCCAGTCACCATCACCAATCGCCTGATCGTCGGCACTGGAAAATATGGTGACTATGAAACAATGCAACGAGCGCTTGACGCCTCGGGCGCCAATGTCATCACCGTGGCGGTCCGAAGAGAGCGGCTGATTGATGAACAAGGCCGCTCGATACTCGATTTCATTGATACCGATCGTTACACCATTTTGCCAAACACCGCAGGCTGCTTTAACTGTGAAGATGCCGTGCGCATCGCCCATCTTGGTCGTGAGATACTCAGCCAAATGAACAACCCCGGCGCTGGTTGGGTCAAACTTGAAGTGCTTGGCGACCGCACCACGCTTCTACCCGATCCTGTTGGCACCCTTGAAGCATGTCGCCAACTGGTTGACGATGGTTTCACCGTCATGTGTTACTCCAGTGACGATCCAATCATGGCCTGTCGTCTTCGAGATGCTGGCGCTGCCAGCGTCATGCCTGCTGGCAGCCCGATCGGATCTGGCCGCGGCATTGCCAACCCAGCGGCCATTGCGATCATCTTGCAGCTTCTGAAAGATCCCGACCACGGAGGAGCTCCCCACTATCCAGTGATTGTTGATGCAGGCGTCGGCGCCCCCAGTGATGTCACAGCTGCCATGGAGCTTGGCGCTGATGGCGTGCTCCTGAACACTGGCATTGCACATGCCAAAGACCCGGTGAAGATGGCGCATGCCATGCGGCACGCCTGTGAAGCCGGTCGGCTAGGCGCCACCGCGGGACGGATTGCCAAGAAACTCTATGCCACTGCATCAAGTCCGTGGGAAGGTGTGATTACCACAATTCCAGGTGAGTAATCGGCAACAATCAGTGATCAACCGCATGGCCGAGATCAGCCAGATGACCAGCGACCTCTGCAACCTTTTCAGCAACCGTGGCCTCGTCCGGTCCCTCAAGGTTTAAACGCAGCAGTGGCTCGGTATTGCTGGCACGGACGTTGCACCACCAATCGCCCGAGTCGAGCGTGATGCCGTCAAGTTCCTCAAGGGTCGCATCGGGAAACGCCTCCACGAGCGTTTCCATCGCGACGTCCTTTTCTTCAACTTCAAAATTTCGTTCGCCGGACTGAACATAGCGCTGAGCGCGCGTGATCTGCCGACTCATTGTGTTTTCTGAATGAACCAGCGAACTGACAACGGCGGCAAATGCAATTGCTCCAGAATCGGCATTAAAGTTGTCTCGGAAGTAAAAGTGACCTGACAGCTCTCCGCCAAAGACGGCACTATTGTCGGTCATCGCCTGTTTCATAAAGACGTGACCCACACGTGATTTCACAGGGCGGCCACCAGCTTCCGTCACCATTTCGGCAACAGATTTACTTGAGCGAAGATCAAAGACCACTGCGCTTCCAGGCGACTGCTTTAGCATGTCTTCAGAGAGCCACGCCGTGAGCAAATCACATCCAATCGTCTGGCCATGCTCATCGATGACCACGCAACGATCAGCATCACCATCAAAGCAGATACCCAAATCTGCTTTTTTGGCAACCACGGTCCCCTGCAACTGTTTGAGGTTTCCTTCAACCAGTGGATTGGGCTCGTGCACAAAGGTACCCGTTGAATTATCAAAGTTCAGCTTGGTGATCTTCAACCCGGGCACATCGCCAAAGACCTTGGGCACCATCGTTCCAGCCATGCCATTGGAAGCATCAATCACGACCTTCAGTGTTTTGGATCCATCCAGCAAGCCAGGATCTAAAAACTGATGCACATGGGCGCGGTAAGGCTCCCACAAGTCACGTTTTTCAATACGCCCACCACCCTGACGCGGTTTATTTGGATCAGCGATCACTGCAAAACGCTGTACTTCCTCAAGACCACTTCCCATACCAACCGGCTTGGCCGCAATCTTTGAAAACTTAAAGCCGTTGTAGTTAGCTGGATTATGGCTGGCCGTCGTCTGAATACCGCCACAACAACCAAGATAGTTCACGGCGAAATAGATCATCGGAGTGTCGACCAAGCCAATATCAATGACATGCGCACCAAAATCTCGGATGCCATTGCACAGCGCCTCAAACAACACTGGCGAATGCGTTCGCATGTCGTGGCCCACCACAATATGTTTCATCATGGGTTCTTCACGGCCTGCCGCGGCTGCGAATTCAGTCAAATATTGAGCGGCCCCGGCACCAATTTGCCAGGCCACCTTTTCCGTCAAGGGCTTGGGATAGGTCGCGCGAACGTCGTAGGCTTTAAAGACTTTGCCAATCATGTCAGAGAATGCTTTCCAGAAATGAGAAATGCGGACTGGTCGTGAAGACAGCAATGATAGCCGACTCAAGAATTCTCACCGAGCCAGCGGCACTAGAGCAGTTCAAGCCCCTGCTCACTCACGACATACTCGCAGCCCTCAAGGGATGGATCGACCAGGTTCTCTTCACGAACCACGACTCCTTGTGGCAAGGCTTTGAGAAAACTACGTCCGTAGCCCTTGGTCATAATACGAGGATCAAGCACCGCCACCAGCCCTTCGTCGGTCGTCGAGCGAATCAAGCGACCAATACCCTGGCGAAAGCGCAAGACCGCTCGCGGCAGTTGGTCATCTTTGAATGGATTGCCACCGCGCTGTTTGATCAAGTCGCAGCGTGCCTCGACCAGCGGCCGATCTGGCACCTCAAACGGTAAGCGGGTAATGATGACACTCCGCAGCGCGTGCCCGCGCACATCCACGCCTTGCCAAAAGCTGGCCGTGCCCATCAAAACAGACCGCTGGTTCGATCGAAATTGCTCAAGCAGCGCCGAGCGGGTGCGACCATCACCTTGGACCAATTGCTGGTAGCCATACGCCTGACAGAGGTCCACCATCGCCGCTGCCACTTTCTTGAGCATGTTGTAACTGGTAAACAAGACAAACGCCCCACCATCAGTCCGCTGAAGCAGGACTTCCAAACGGCCACTGAGACCTTCGACCACATTTGGGTCACGCGGCTCAGGAGTCGTTCGATCAATGACCACGCGCATCAGTCGCGCATGATCAAAGGGACTGCCGACTTGCAGTGTTTCAGCTTGCTCACATCCCAAGCGCTGAGAAATATGCTCAAACTCACCATTGGCCGTCGTCAACGTAGCGCTGGTCACGATGACTGATTTTTGGCCGCCGAAGAGATGCTCTTTCAATAAGCCCGCAACCTCAATAGCCATACATTTCATGACCGTACGCCGTGGCCCTTTGGCTGGCCGACTCACTTCGACGCAATAGACACATCCTGGCAAGACCTGTTTGATCAGCCCCTCAATGGTCTGGGCCTGCTCACGGGCACGTTCAATGAAACTGCTCAATTCAAAGCCGCTTTGCTCATCATTGACCGACTGCCGAATAATGTTCAGCAACTCAGCCAGTTCCGACAGCGCGTCGCTCAGTGACTCTGAAATGACATTGGGCTCTGCAATGCGACCATTGGCCGCTCCATGGGTTTGGGCATAATGCTCAAGCCGATTGAAAAATTCATCGGCACGATCTCGACAACACTGAACTTGTTTGATTGCCACATCAATCTGGGATGGCGCTCCATCAATACCTGCCAGATGGACCAAGAAACCTTTCGTGCCTGCGGGATCCCATAACCCATTGAGCAAATGGGCAACTTGAGCCTCACTGATGCTCAGGCCGAAGTGTTCAGCAGCAACATCTTCAAGAGCATGGCCTTCATCAAGCACCACATGGTCATACGCCGGCAAGAATCCACTCCCTTGCATCCGCAATGAAAGGTCTGAAAAGAACAGTGCGTGGTTACAAATCAGCAGATCACTGTCATCCATTTCTCTTCGTGCCCGCTGATAAAAACACTTGTCATAGGTAGGACAGCGCCGCCCCATACAGTTGTTTGCATCGGAGACCACATAGTCCCATACCCCTGGGGCCTTGAGCTGTGGCAAGGTGGCCAGCGTCCCGTCCGTGGTGCCGCGCGCCCATCGCTCAATGACATCGAGTGAACCATGTTCACTGGGCCGAGATAGAAGGCGCCCGCGCCGCTTCAAAGCAAGCTCCATGCGCCGAAGTGAAATATAGTTGCCCCGCCCTTTCACCAGCACCGCACGCACTGGATCACTTAGCGTCCCAAGCAACACTGGAATATCACGCTCAATAAGCTGCTCTTGCAAGTTGATGGTGTTGGTTGAGATCAGTACGCGTTCTCGTTTTTCAACGACGCGCTTCAGCGCTGGCAACAAATACGCAAAGGACTTCCCCGTACCCGTTCCAGCCTCAACTAACAGATGGCGATTCTCTTCAAAGGCACTACTGACTGCCAACGCCATACGTTTTTGCTCATGGCGCTCTTCGAATCCCTCGAGGGCTCCAGCGACCGCACTCGTCGGTGTCAGAAATTGTTCCACATCAAGAATCATGAACGGCTTTTATCTTTGCCTCCCAACGGCGCTCGTTTGGGCTCACCAGGGCGACGCGGATACAAGTTTGATGTCGCTGATTCCTTAACCACACTCACAATGGTGGCGGTCTCCATACGAAGCGTATCTTCAACCTTTGAACCAAGAGCTTGCAGCGCCGCTTTGGCATGCGCTATTTCTTGTTCAGCTCGCTGACCTTTGACCGCAACCAACACACCGCCAACCCTGAGCAGTGGCATCGCTAGCTCTAACAAGACGTTCAGCGGGCCAACCGCCCGCGCGACCACAACATCGTAGGCCGCCCGTCCATCAAAGCGGCCATGATTTTCAGCTCGAGCATTGATGACGGTGACATTGTTCAATGGCAATGACTGGCTGACACCCTTAAGAAACGTCGCTTTCTTGCCCGTTGCCTCAAGCAAGGTCATTTGAATATCCGATGCCGCCACGGCCAGTGGCACGCCGGGGCAGCCTCCACCTGAGCCAAGATCCAACACCGAGGTTGCTTCAAGTGCACGCAAATGACCCAACAAACAAAGACTCTCTAACACATGTCGTTGCCAGACTTCTGCGGGCTCTCGAATCGCCGTGAGATTCATTATTTGATTGGCATCGATCAGCGCTGCAACATAACCCTCAAGCCGCTCGAGATCACCTGGCTCAAATTCAATCCCAGCTTCTTGGGCCTTGTCCAGAAACTCTTTTGGTGGGGCCAATGAACTACTCATCCTCGTCATCACCAAACTCAAAAGGTGCTTTGGCAAGTGATGGTGATCTTCGCATTGAAACGCCCATAAGCAGCCCCATCATAATCCACGCAATGATGAGACTGGAGCCACCATAACTTACAAAAGGTAAGGTCAGCCCAGTAATTGGCATGAGACCGATGGTCATACCCGTATTAATCAACATTTGGCTAACCAGCATGGCGACAATACCAACGGCAAGCAGACGACTAAATGCTTCTTTGGTGCGCGCTGCCGCAATCACGCCACCGATCGCCAGCACCACAAAGGCCAACCAGGTCACGGTCGCACCAAGCAAACCCCACCGGCACCCAATGACCGCAAACACCATATCGTTGTGTTCCTCTGGCAGATGATTGTGCGTAATCAAGACCGAGGCCTGATCTCGCCCAAGGCCTGTGAATCCACCAGCACCAATCAACGTGCGGGCTCGTGCTCCCTGAAAACCAATGTCATGATCGAACTGGGTATCGCCTTGCACATGCGCTACCAAGGCCGCAATGCGGGCTCGCTGATGAGGCTTGAGCAGCGGTGCCATACAAGCGGCTGCAACAACGCCTAAGAGCACAACGATCAAGAGATGCTTAAAGCGAGCACCAGCTGCAATCAGCATGGCAAAGAGCGTGGGCAAAAACAGCAGCGACGTTCCAAGATCTGGCTCCACTAAAATTAAGCCGATGGGAATCAAGGTGAGAACCAATGGAATCACCAGGCCTCTGAGGGAACGATGGTTTTTTCGATAGCGTAAATAAGCAGCCAATGCCACGATGTAGGCAACCTTGGCAAGTTCTGATGGCTGCATGTCGATGAGCCCCAGGTTGATCCAGCGTCGAGCGCCGTGCCGAGGGCGCACCAATGCATCTGGGACCCATGGAATCAACACGAAGATCAACAAACAGAGTGTCAAGACCATGCCAGGCAATGCAAGATGGCACCAGGTACGCGGATGAACCCAAGCAACCACGCAGGCGGTGACCAATGAAAGTGATAAGAGCATGGCGTGCCGTGCTGCATAGCCGGGCTCTGTGGTGCCAATCGCGACCACGCCAAGCAAACTCAGAAAGAGCGCCGCAGCGCAGCTAAGTAAGGCAGGATTGAGGACCACAACTCGCGAGGCATGCAGCGCGCGACCCGCACCTGGGAGTCGAGCATGCGATGCACCTTGTTTCACAGCGAGACCACTCACTATGGCTGGGTGTCCTCTCTTAAGGTTGAATCAAACTCGAGTGCTGGATCTTGAAACCCCTGGGCTGGCCAGCCGGCTGGGACCGCCGAGCGAAGCAGTCCGCCACCGGGCACCAACATCATGGTTGAATCAATGACCGCCTGCTCACCAAAAGGCCGCTGCAGATAGCCGGTGTCTTGTAGCGCCCAGACAATTTGATTGGCCACGGGACCAGCGCAGCGCCCACCCGAGCCGCCATACTCAACCACCACCGCAATGGCGTATTGTGGCTGGCGGTCCGATTCATCGCCGGCCAGTCCAACAAACCAGGCATGATCAAGATCGCCCTGCGGTTGATCCTGGTGATCTAAAACACCATCTTGGTTGGAATCATATTTTCGCGGCGGCGCTTGGGCG
>CALCOW010000100.1 GCA_937899935.1 uncultured Phycisphaerae bacterium | reverse complement strand
GGTCTTCAGGAGTGCATGCTGACCATGATGCTACTGATACGCAATAGACTCCGGCACAACGTTCGGGATCGTGTTAGTTACATGCCTGAACTGGTAGCGCTACGAGAAGGTATTTCACTTCGCCTCCAACAGATTGCTGATCTTGTAGAAGATGGTACAGCCTTGCCGAGCACCAATTTGAACGAGCTCTATAAGCTCGCCGAAGACAAGATAAAGAGTCTCGACAAAAATCAGACACTTGAAATTAAGCAGCAATGGGCGGTGACGACGGCATCAATGGGATACTACCAAACGATGATGAAATGGTTAGTCAATCTGGAGAAGAGTGCTGTAGAGACACGTGAAGCTTACCCGCCTGAGGTGCTTCGGCGCCGTTTTTCACGTCCATCGCTAGATCCCAAATCACCTGTCGCATAAATCAACGCTGCAGATGCGGTCAGTAGTTCCGCTCGACTCGTAATCCTTGTTGATTGTGCGTCAGCCAGACTGTATTGCGCGGCCAGTACTTCCGGTAGAGTGCTCAAGCCAACTCCAAAAGAAGCTTCAATAGCGTCAGCCGACTCTTGTGAACTTTCCAGCAATGCTTCTGACCATTGATACCGGCGCGTCGCTGCCTGGTAATCAAAAAATGCGTCCCATACTTCACCTGCAGCATCAAGTCTAATGGCATCAAGTTTTGCCAAGGCCTCCTGATGTTGGGAGCGAGCTAAGCGAACATTATTATCAAGTTCACCGCCTTCGAAAAACACCCAAGATCCAATCAGGCCGACAGACCAAATAGGTGAAAGGTAGTCACCACTTCCTGGAGGGGTGACAATATCGTCAATGTGGTAGTTGGTGTAGTCCAAACCAACCATTCCCTCAAAGTCAATTTGCGGTCGGAGCATTGCTTCGGCAAATTGAATGCCAGCTTCAGCGGCACGGACCTCGGCTACCGCCGACGCAAGATCGGGGCGCATGGCAAATGCGAGCTGGACGAGTTGGTCAAGATCGACCGCCAGATCATCTGGAAGCGGCGTTTGACTATTGAGGTCAAAGGCAAGGGGGACGTCTGGACGAAGGCCCATCACCGTCAAAAGATCAACCCGTGAAGTGTGGACATTGGCGCGTGCTTGCTCAACCTCATAGCTGGCGAGAGCAAAACGTTGCCTTGCAACAAGAACCTGAGGCATGGTGGCCAGTCCAACGAGCAGCTGTTCCTCAGTCCCTTCTAGGACAGTTTCGGCTAAGGCCAGATCACTCAATTCAGCTTCCAGCAAACCATCAGCAGCTTCAAGCAAGAAGAAGTGGCTTTGCACATCAAAAAGAACCGTTTGTATTTCACGATTGAAATCATAGTTCGATGCAATCAATGCATACTTCATTTGGTTGTCTGCAGCTTCGCGCCGACCGAAGTCTAAAACGGTCCACGTAGCGGTGACACCGGGTCCTGTATTGAGTTGATTCAACTGTAGAACGTTCTGGGCACCGCCAAGACCGATGATTTCTCGGTCATAGATCGCCTGGAGCCAGGCAGTCAACGTGGGATACCAATCAGCTCGCGAAATTCCATATTCCGCAGCAGCCGCACGTGCGGCTGCCCAGGCTTGCCGAGTTTGGGGGCTATTGCGTAAAGCGAGGTCGGCTGCGACAGTCAGGTCGATCAGTTCAGGAAGACCCTCTAGCGTTGGATTATCTGCGGCCTTATGAGCAAACGTGTTCTGTTGAGGCGTTGGTTGTAAGTTGCCTGGGCGTTGTTCTTGGGGCCACCACTCCGGTGACCAAGAGGTGACCGGCGTTGGTGGAGCAAAGGCATAAGGATCCCATTCAGCCATTGGGCTTGGGCTGCAGCCATGGAGTAAGAGGCCAAAAGTGAACATGCCAATACTTGTTTTTTGAGTGTTGCGCATCGTCCCATTATATCGGGTAATCATCTGCCTTCGGGCCAAAACTGTTAGACTGGACTCATGGACAGCCGTGTGTCGTGGTTACTGGTGCTTCTATGTATATTCATGGTGGGTTGTGACCCGCTGGTGGACTTCGATGGTGCGTATCTGCCGGCATGGCTGATTGCAGGTGGCGTTGGCCTAGCGTGCTCATTTCTTCTAAGTTTTATTTTGTCCCGTCTGGGTATTGCAAAATATTTGTGGCCTCGAACATTGGTTCACATTGCAATGTTCGTCATGTTTACAATGATCTGTTGGCTTATTTTGTATGTTGACTAATACAAAACAACAACAAAAATCGACGGCAAAGGAACACGTCCAAAAGATCATTGGACTTGTGCTGTCCTTTGTGATCATAGTGTTGGCCGTTATTGCAGTCACCTTTGTTTGGTGGGATCTTGACGCATACCCAAGAACAGCAGATGCATTTGTCAGAGCTAATATTGTTGGCATTGCACCTCACGTGGAAGGCCGTGTTGAAGAACTAAATGTTGTGGACAACCAGTGGGTCAGTAAAGGTGATCTGTTGTTTGTCGTTGATCCTCGCCCCTATGAACTGGCTGTTCAGGAAGCGCGTGCAACATTAGCTCTAACCAATCTTGAGATCGATGCACTGAACAGAAAAGTTGAAGCAGCAAATGCAATGTTGGTAGAACGCAGAGCATCGGCCACCTATGCGGTTGATCATTATGAGCGAATGGCGCCGCTGCTTGAACAGCGGTTTGTAACACCAGATGAAGTGCAGAAGGCACAGACAGAAGCTCAGGCAGCGCGGGCGTCGGTGATTGCAGCAGAAGCTGAGGTGGATCGGGCCCAACGTCTTGTTGGGGAAGAGGGGCAGGCCAATGTGCGCCGCGTGGAAGCACAGGCGGCATTGGCGACTGCTGAATTGTTCCTTGATTACTGCTATGTGACATGTCCAATTGATGGGTATGTCACAAACCTCAATATCTCACGAGGTGAGTATGCGAATGTAGGGCAGCAGCTTTTTTCCATTATTGATGATTCTGTTTGGTACGTACTCGCAAACTTTCGCGAGACACTCTTGCACGACATACGCCCTGGAATGAGAGCGGAAGTCTTTATCCTCTCTTGCCCAGAGCAGCGCTATGAAGGCGTTGTGCAAGGCGTTGGGCGTGCGATCTATAACCCAGTCCAAGGATCTGTTGGAGACTTAGCTGA
>CALCOW010000099.1 GCA_937899935.1 uncultured Phycisphaerae bacterium | reverse complement strand
CACCCTAAAACCCCCTCAGTTGTTACCGCCAGGTTGACATCTGGATTCAGCGTTGTTCGGAGTAGCTCGCCACCTTCTTGCAAAGCAGCTCGATGGTGAAAGCTTGCGAAGGAAATGACCAGATCGACCTTTCCTCCTAGAGCATCGTGCAGCGTATGGGCCACCTCAGTGGCGGCAGTCCGGGTATCTAAGTGACCGCTCAGAGCCGCAGCAGCAGACAGAATCGGTTGATTGGCAGAAGGTGACGACATGATCCTGAATCCTACACCGTCCACGGGTGTGGGGGAACTCAATCGGAAAGTCATATTAAATCAGATGCTGGATAGCATGATGGAGAAGTGCAGTGCTCACCATCGACACACCTGCCTAAAGGTGTAGAATAGTCGTCTTGGCACCGGAGGGGCCTGTGAAATTCATGTCATACGAGATGGATCTGCAACATATTCAGGTCGCTATGGACCGTGCTATTGATGCACTGCAGCAACTGCAGCATCAGGATGGCCATTGGTGTGCCGAGTTGCAGGGCGATTCCATACTCGAAAGCGAATACCTGCTTATGAAGTTTATTCTAGGCCAGGAAAAAGAACCATTGGTCGATGGTTCTGACGCTTCTCAATTGCAGCGTATTGCCGCTTATCTGCGCAACCAACAGCAAGAAGATGGTAGTTGGGGTCAGTATCCTGGAGCCGCGCCAGATGTGAGTGCCACGGTCAAAGCCTACTTTGCTTTAAAGCTCATGGGAGACGCGCCTGATGCCGCCCACATGGCTAAAGCTCGACAAGTCATTATTGATTGTGGTGGCGCAGAGCGATGCAATACGTTCACAAACTTCTATTTGGCATGTCTCGGACAGATCTCATGGAACGCGATTCCAGCGATTCCGCCAGAGATCATGCTTCTGCCTCGCTGGTTCTATTTTCATCTCGATAAAGTCAGTGCTTGGACGCGCACCATGATTGTCCCACTGGCGCTCGTAGTGACACTAAGACCCCAAAGGGCACTGCCACAAGAACTCGGCATTGACGAGCTTTACACCGATCAGCGTGAACGGCATCGCCTCTCAAGACGTCAAGATGTACCGGGGGTGTGGCAATTGTTTTTCCGTGTTGTTGATGGCGTCCTTAAGCGAGCACATCGGCTTGGTGGATCTCCATTTCGACGTCGGTCTATACGAAGGGCAGAGCAGTGGCTGCTCTCCCGTGCTGGACAAGATGGTGAAGCAGCAACAGAAGGCCTTGGCGCTATCTTTCCGCCGATGGTCTATTTACAAATCGCACTTTCGGCACTGGGGTATTCCAGAAAACACCCAGTCATTAAGCGTGCAGAAGAAGAGCTTGATCGCTTCTTTCTTACTGATCGTGAAGGTCAGATTCGTATTCAGCCGTGCTTTAGTCCAGTCTGGGATACAGGAATTGCCTTGTATGCACTCACTGATGCAGGTCGCGGCGAAAGTGATCCGGCCATTGCAGCAGCAGCCAGATGGCTTCGCGAGCACCAAGTGACGCATATTGGTGATTGGGTACGTAATTTAGATAGACCCACTTCTTGTGGTGGCTGGGCGTTTGAGTATCAGAATGCTTGGTATCCCGACGTTGATGATACGGCGATGGTCGCGATGGCATTAGTGCGATCGGGTGGCGAACAGAATGTCCTGGCTGCACGGCAAGGCGTAGAGTGGATCATCGCTATGCAAAATAAAGATGGTGGCTGGGCAGCTTTTGATAAGACAGTTCATCGACAGGTGCTTGAATACGTGCCCTTTGCCGATCATAACGCGATGCAAGATCCGTCTTGTGCAGATATCACCGGTCGAGTACTCGAGTGTCTTGCATGGCATGGATATACACAGAAAGATCCGTGTGTTGGACGAGCACTGGCATACATAAAACAGCATCAACATCAGGATGGTTGTTGGTTTGGTCGCTGGGGTGTTAATTATATTTATGGCACCTGGCAGGCGATCATCGGACCACTTCGTTGTGGTGTTGATCCATCAGAAGACTGGGTGCAGCGCGCTGGACAATGGATGCGGTCTATTCAAAAGGAAGACGGTTCTTTTGGAGAGAGCGCTGACTCATATGAACGGCCAGAAACCAAGGGCCAAGGACCCTCGACCGCATCTCAAACAGCATGGGCCACCATGGTGCTTCTAGAGATTTACGGGCATCGTGATTCAGCAGTCAAGAAAGCCATTAAGTGGCTTGTCGACCATCAGTTGAGTGAGGCAGACGCAGCCAAGCCGGAGTTCAATCCCGACGGTGATCCAGCCGGTTCCTGGTGTGAATTAGAGTTCACTGGAACGGGTTTTCCACGCGTGTTTTATCTTCGCTACCACCTTTATAGGCTTTATTTTCCGCTTATGGCGTTGGCGCGGTACATGAGCTCACATGAGCATTTAGGAATGAGCGCGAGGCATGTTAAGGTACTACCAAAGTTACAGGCTACAAACTAAAAGCACGCCCTCCGTAGGTCTTGACCGACTAAGTGGCTAGGATGATAGGTCATTGATCCGTAGCAGACTCAGAAGGGAGCTTCGCGGTGCGTGTCTTTCTCACAAAACGTAGTCGGTCTTGTCTTCACTTAGTGCAGTGTTTTGTCGTGATGTTGGTGACGGTGACGAGCGTTGTGGGCGTTGCATTAACACAACAACAGGCATCCTCTACATCACAGGGTGTTTCTGTGGAGGCACAATCAAAAGAGTCCGCCATGCTGAGCCACCCGATTCAGCTGACTGGTTCTGATCGGTTCATTAAAGCTGGTGAAGCATACTTCTCGCCACACAACAACAGCATTATCTTCCAGGCCATCGAGCATCCAAAAGAAGGTCAAGAAGCAAGCCCTCACTATGCAATGTATGTGGGAACCTTGCAGCAAGACGAAGCTGGGCACTACACCGGTCTCACAAATATTAGGCAGCTCAGCGCAGATGGTAGCGCCAACACCTGCGGTTGGTTTGACCCGAACGATCCTGATCGCATCTATTTTGCAACCACAAGAGTTCCCCCAGGACAGCAAGATGCCCCAGGCTACCAACGCGATCGCGGACGTTATCGCTGGCAGTTTCCCGTTGAGATGAATATTGTCCGATGTGATCTGGACAACACCTCTGACGGTCCACCGAAATTAGAGACGATCATCGAGAATCCCGATGCCTACGTTGCTGAAGGGGCGCTGAGCCCCAGTGGGCGTTACATGGTCTTCTGTTCACTGGAGTCTGGTGCTGGAGATCTTTACATCAAAGACCTCGTGACCGACCGAATCACGAGGGTCGTGCACAGCGATGGTTATGATGGAGGGCCGTTTTTTTCCCCAGATGGCAAGAGAATCTGCTATCGATCAGATCGTCGTGGTGATAACCACCTCCAGCTTTTCGTTGCCGATCTTGCCTTCAACGATCAGGGCGAAGTGGTTGGCATCGAGCGGGAGCACCAAGTGACCAACAATGCCTTCGTCAACTGGGCGCCCTATTGGCATCCAGATGGTCGCCATCTTGTGTATGCAACAAGTGCTGTTGGGCACCACAACTATGAAGTTTTTCTGATCGATGCTGACTCTGGTGAAGAGTCTGGTTCTCGTGGAACGCTTCGGTATGGAACCAATCCAAGAAGAGTGACCGATGCAGAGGGTTTTGATGGCTTGCCAGTATTTAGTCCAGATGGCCAACACCTCATGTGGACCAGTCAACGTGGTGACGATGGGTCGAGCCAAGTTTGGATTGCTGAATTTTCAGGCGATTTAGATGCGATCGGATCGCCATGATCTCGCAGCGGATCATTTGGACCATTGGTCTTCTGATGTGCGTGAGTGCCTGTGCCCCTCACCGCATTGAGTACCGGCCACAGTCCGCAATTGAAACTTCACTGGGAGCTGGAGTTCGCGAAGATGTTCATCTAGACAACGGCACTATCATTCGTTTCACGGAAGCGCCACAGAAAAAGAGTGATGGGCCTGCATTCAAGGGCCAAGTCGAGGAAACACACCTACGGGTTGAAAACGAGGACGGCACTGTTGAATTACGTAGTACTAAGCCAGTCGATCTCATTCACAACCTTATGAATTGTTTGCGAACGCGTGAGTACCAGTTAATCTGGGAACAACTCGTCTCAATGCCAACATTACAGCGTTATGAAGACAACGGTCATGACATTGATCATTTTGTAGCAGTGATGGAGAAGCGCCGAATTGATCTTGGTCGCACGCTCACCCGCATGCAGCGTGGTCTTCGCAACAACGAGGCCACGATTAAGAGGGCACCTAATGGTTTGCTACGGATTCAGCTTCAACCATCCGTTGCGAGTGACTTTCGATACACCAAGGTCGATATGATCGAAGAAGAGCAGGGCAACTTCAGGCTGGTCCGAATTCACTGAATGATACTGCCTTCGACAGAATCACAAATCATGCTGATGGAGCCGTGGTTTCCTCTGCGGCGGGTTCTTCTGGGTCCTGTGATTCCTTGGGCTTGTCTTTACTCGTCAAATACAGGTGATCGTTGTCATCTTTGTGAGTCACCACAATGATCTGTCCATTTTTAGCATCGCCGCTCAACAAAGATTCCGCCAGTGGATCTTCGATGTAGGAACTAATAGCTCGGCGCAAGGGCCTGGCGCCAAAGTCTGGGTTGAACCCTTTCTCGATCAGGAAGTCTTTGGCAGGCTGATCAAGCTCAAGCTCCATATCTTTCGTGGCGAGTCGCTCACGCACCTTCTCCAATTCGATGTCGATGATATTGATCAGATCATCCTTCACCAGTGGACGGAAGACGATAGTGTCATCAAGGCGGTTAAGGAATTCTGGTCGGAAGAACTTCTCCACCTCACCCATCAGGGCGGTTTTGATGTCTTCGTAATCACGTACTTCATCACGTTTTCCGAAACCAAATGACTGGCCACCCTTAATGATGTCAGCACCAATATTTGATGTCATAATGAGCACAACATTTTTGAAGTCAACATTGCGCCCGAAAGAATCGGTCAAGCGACCTTCTTCCATGATCTGAAGAAGCATGTTAAAGACATCTGGGTGAGCTTTTTCTACTTCATCAAGTAGGACAACAGCGTAAGGTCGACGTCGAATTTTCTCAGTCAGCTGACCACCTTCTTCATAACCAACATATCCGGGAGGTGCGCCAATGAGACGCGAGACATTATGCTTCTCCATGTACTCGGACATATCGAGGTAGATCAGCGCGTCCTGATCACCAAACATGAACTCAGCAAGCGCCTTGGCAAGCAAAGTCTTACCGACGCCAGATGGACCAATGAAGATAAATGAACCCATTGGTCGATTCGGGTCTTTCAAACCCGAGCGAGCCTTTCGGATCGCTTTAGAGACCGATTTAACGGCTTCCTGCTGACTGACGACAGTCTTATGTAGTTCTTCTTCGATCTGCAACAGTCGCTCAGATTCTGCT